>CALMNP010000294.1 GCA_937868875.1 uncultured Bacillota bacterium
CCGGGGCAGGTGGAGCTGGCGGTGCGGCTGGAGCCGGATACGTCCCGCGAGGCCTGGGAGGAACGCCTGCGCCAGGCCCTGCAGGACCGCCCCCGGCAGTGGGTCAAGAACACCCTCACCGCCTGGTGGCCCGCCTCGCTGACTTCAATCTTGATGGACCTGGGAGGGGTGCCCCTGGACCGCGAGGCCGCCCACCTGACCCGCGAGGAGCGCGGTCACCTGGCCGCCTTCCTGTACGAGATCCCCCTGACGCTGAAACGCCCACGGCCCCTGGCCGAAGCCATGGTCACCGCGGGCGGCGTGGACGTGCGGGAGGTCAACCCGAAGACGATGGGTTCGCGCCTCGTCCCTGGCCTCTACTTCGCCGGCGAGGTGCTGGACGTGGACGGCATCAGCGGCGGCTACAACCTGCAAGGGGCCTACTCCACGGGCTGGCTGGCCGGCCGGTCGGCAGCGCTGGGGGAGCAGTAGGCCCGGATGTCAGACCCGGTCAGGCCCGATATCGAAGCCAAAAGCCCCTCCGATTTGAAGTCGGAAGGGCTTTCTCATACCTGCCCGGCGGTTCGCCACGGCCTTTCCTACGGCGCCTCCGCTGCCCGGCCGGCGTAGAAGCGGGCCGTAGCTTCGGCCTGTTTGATGACTCTCAGCCGGAGCTCAAGCGGCTCGAGTACCTCCACTTCCGGCCCAAAGCCGAGGGCAAACTGACACCCCTCTTCCAGGGTCTCGTACCGAAGGAGGACGCGGCGCCAGCCATCCTCACCGGGGGGACCCACCTCTTCGACGCGGGTGTACCTGCCCCCATGGCGCAGATGCGGCTGCGCTGCCGGCGATGCCCGAAGAACGGCCTCGTGGGAGGGGAGACTGGCCACGAACTGGGCTGCAGACTTTTCCCAGTAGGCAGCCAGGTCGAAGCCTTCGGGCCGAACGGATGCCTGGTCGGCAAGCCGTGCCGCCTGCACCCGCGAAACCCGGTAGGTCCTGACCTCTCCCTCCACCTCGGCCACGAGGTACCAGGCGCTTCCCTTGGCGACAAGTCCCAGGGGGTCCACCAGCCGTTCCACCGGTGCGCCGTCACTGCGCTGGTAGGTGAGGTGTACCCTGCGTTCCTGCCAGAGGGCATCCTGCAGCGTGGGCAGGGCTTGTGCCTTCTCCTGCGAGGGGTGCCAGGCGGCCGTGTCGATGTGGATGCGCTGACGGATGTACTCGGCGTTCTTTCGCTGAGGCGACGACAGTGCCGCCAGAAGCTTGAGCGTGCCCGCCCTGGCCGCGGCATCCAGCCCGAGATCCCGCAGCGGCCCAGCCGGCTGGGCCAGGAACACAGCCTGTACCTCTGAGGGGTTCAGGCCGGTCAGGTTGGTGCGGTAGCCGTCGGGCAGACCCCACCCGCCGCCTGCGCCCCTCTGTGCGGCCAGGGGAACTCCGGCCGCACAGAGGGCCTCCATGTCCCGGTGAATAGTCCGTTCGGAGACCTCCAGACGCTCCGCCAGGTCGCGCGACGTCAGGCGCTGATGAACCTGCAGAAGCAGCAGGATGGAGAGCAGCCGGTCGGCCCGCACGGGCGTCACCTCCTTGGAATCCAATTATCGCTATTGTAGCAGAGAAATAAGACACAGGGTGTCATGAATGCAAGGTATACTCTGCGGCAGGCAGTCCCAAGCTGGGAGGCGGCACATGGATTCGGTCGACACGCGATGGGGTCGGCACGGGCGGCTCCTTCGCCGCTACCTGGCCCCTCAAAGGGCCATGGCGCTGGTCATGGCCGCAGCGCTCATTATCAGCACCGTCCTGCAGCTTGCATCCCCCCGACTGGTACGGGGGTTCATCGACGCCGCAACGGCGGGAGCGCCTCTCAAGGTTCTTTACCGACTGGCCCTGGGCTTCCTCGCTATGTCGCTTCTCACGCAGGCGGTGAAGGTCGCGGCCGAATACTGGAGCGAACGGGTGGCCTGGGTGGCGTCCAATGCGCTGCGGCTGGACCTGGTTCGACACATCCTGGACCTGGATGCGAACTTCCACCGGGCACACACCCCGGGTGAACTGATCGAGCGCGTCGACGGCGACGCCAACGCCCTGGCAGGCCTGTTCTCCAGCTTCACAGTCCGCATCGTCGGTTCCCTGCTGCTGCTCCTGGGCGTTGTAGCTTCGTTGCTTTGGGAGAGCCCGGTGCTCGGCGCAGCGTTTGGGGCCTTTGCCATTCTGGCCGCCGTGCTGCTGGGATGGGTGGAGCGCCTTGCCGTACCCGTGTTGACGCAGAGCCGTGAACACAGCGCTTCGTTCTACGGCTACCTCAGCGAGGCGATCTCGGCACGCGACGACCTGCGTACCTGCGGTGCACTCCCCTACGCCTTCGGCCGATTTCGTGGCTTGCTTCATGCCTGGCTACCAGTTCAGCTGCGGGCAGGAGTGCTCGGCAACGTCGTCTGGATTGCGGCACTCCTGGTGTTCGCCCTGGCGGACGCGCTGGCGTACGCCCTGGGTGGAGGC
>CALMNP010000295.1 GCA_937868875.1 uncultured Bacillota bacterium
TGTCGCTGAGGAGCACCACGTGCACCTCCACCGGCCCGTGGACGCCGATGGTCAGGTCGTTCTCGATGTCGGCGCTGCGGCTGGGTCCAGTGGCCAGGGAGAGGGAGGACGGCAGGGCCGAGCCGGTCCGGGCCTCACGGGCCAGCACGCGAAACAGCTCGGCCACCGAGGGCAGAAGGTGCTCCTCAGGCAGCAGGGCGATATGCACCGGGGGCAGGAGGCTGACCAGCCGGCCCTGGCCCACGCCCGTGGGCAGGACAATCGTGCCGGTCTCGGCAACGCCCCAGGCGGCGCTGGTGATACCGGTGCGCGACCCAGCGGCGATTGATTTGGCCGCGGCGCGCCCCAGGGCGGGGCCCCACACCGTCACCTCCAGGCCGGGTTCGGTCGGCGCCCCGGCCAGTGCGGCGGCCGGACCCCCGGCCAAGGCCGAAGCCAGGCCGAGCCGGGCCAACAGGGGGTCATCCCAAACCACGACGGCTCCACCGGCCGCCACCGTCCGGACGTAGTCCATGACCTCCCCAGCCGAGCCGGCTCGGACGCCATGGCCGCCCAGGCGGCTCAGTTCAGCCAAGAAGCGCTGCGTCAGGGTCTCCCGATCCATGACGGCGGGCTTGTCGGGCAGGGAGGACGAAGGATTCCATAAGGCTGTGGCCGGGGCGGGCAGCGCCGGGCGCCCTTCGGGGTCGTCCCGCCGTCCCAGTCTGCGGCCGACCGCCCGCAGCAGGTCGGCTTCCGCCACGCGGCTGTCTGTCACTGCCCGTCCCTCCCATGCTGCTGCCGCTCCCGCCACAACTCATGAAAGGTCTTCGACGCAGGAGGCGGCAGGTCGCGGCCGTTCAGCCAGGCTGCCAGGGGGCCGGCGGGAGAGACGGGGCCGGCGGGAGTGGCGGGAGCGGCGGCCCCTCCTGGGAAGCCGGTACCGCGAGCGATACGGAGGACGGCGCGCCCCAGACGCGCCGAGGCCCGGTACACCCAGGGGCGGGTCCAGGCGGCGGCCGCCAGACGGAGAGGCAGGCCGAGCCCGCTGTGGTCGCGGCCCTCGCGCACCATGCGGCGGCGGTGGGCCAGGATCAGGTCGGGCAGGGGGATGGCGGAGGGGCAGACCTCGCCGCAGGCGCCGCAGAGGGAGCAGGCTTCGGCAGGCAGGTCGGCGTTCTCGGCAAAGCCACCGAGCAGCGGCGTCAGCACAGCCCCGATGGGCCCGCTGTAGACGCCGCCGTAGGCGTGTCCGCCCAACTGCCGGTAAACGGGGCACTGGTCCAGGCAGGCGCCGCAGCGGATGCAGTGCAGGACGTCCTGAAACTCCGTGCCCAGGATGGAGGACCGGCCGCCGTCCAGGAAGATGACGTGAAGTTCGTCCGGGCCGTCGGCCTCGCCGGGGCCGCGGGGCCCGGTGATGAGGTGGGTGTAGACGCTGATCTTCTGCCCTGTCGAGCTGCGGGCAAGCAGACTCAGGAAGAGGGCGAGGTCCTCCAGCGACGGCACCAGCTTCTCGATGCCGACCACCGCCACGTGGACCGACGGGGCCGAGGTGGTGAGGCGTCCGTTGCCCTCGTTGGTGACCAGGCACACCGTGCCGGTCTCCGCCACGACAAAGTTGGCACCGGAGATGCCCATGCCCGCCTGCAGGAACTTCTCGCGCAGCACACGGCGGGCGACGCCCGCCAGGGTGGGCGTGTCCGTGGGCAGGGAGCGGCCCGTCGCCCTCCCCAGCAGGTCGGCGATCTCCTCGCGGCTCTTGTGGATGGCCGGGGCGACGATGTGGGAAGGCTTCTCTCCCGCCAACTGAATGATGTACTCGCCCAGATCCGTCTCCACAACCTGAACTCCAGCGGACTCCAGGGCCGCGTTGAGGCCGACCTCCTCGGTGGCCATGGACTTCCCCTTGACCGCCAGGGTGACGCCGCGGGTCAGGGCGATGTCCCGCACGATGGCGCCCACCTCCGCTGCACCGGCGGCGAAGTGAACCGTGCCGCCGCGCTGCCGGATGGCGCCGGCCGCCTGAGCCAGGTAGAGGTCCAGGTGGCCGATGGTCTCCGCCTTGATGTCGCGTGCCCGGTGCCGCATGGCGGCGAAGTCGCCGCGCACCAGCCCTTCCCGGGCCAGGGCGACCAGTTGGGCTACCGCCTGGTTGCGGGCGGCGCCGGCCTCGTCCACGGAGATGCGAACGGCTCGCCGCAGCTGGGCGTCCCCCAGGGCGGCCAGGGCCCGGCGTCGAAACGACGCGCGGCTGCCGGCCTTCGACGCTGCCTCGGGCCTCGGCGTTGCCGCGGTCCGAGGCGCCGTGGCAGTCTGAGGCCCGCGCTTTGGTGTGGTCATAGGAGGCCCGCCCCCTCTGCCAGGAGTTCAGCGACATGCATGACCCGAAGCGGCAGCCCGCGGCGCTGGGCCCGGCCCTGCAGGTGGAGCAGGCAGGAGGGGTCGGCGCCGACCAGGATCTTGGCCCCGCTGCTGACCACGTCCTCCAGCTTGTCGTCGCCCATGGCCACGGAGAGTTCGGGCGACTTTACGGCGAAGGTGCCGCCAAAGCCGCAGCACAGCTCCGGATGGGCCAGGGGGACCAGGTCAAGGCCACGCACCTGCCGGAGCAGTTTCAGCGGAGGTTCGGTCACGCCCAGCATGCGGGTCATGTGACAGGAGGCATGGTAAGCGGCCCGCCCTTTCAGGCTCGCCCCCAGATCCTCCGTTCCCAGGACCTCGGTCAGAAACTCGGTGAACTCATACACCCGGGGCGCCAGGGCCCTGGCCTGGGCCAGGCGCCCGGGGTCGTCGCGGAACATCTCCGGGTAGGTGTGCCGGACGATCGCCGTACAGGAGCCGGAAGGGCTGACGACGTAGTCGGCCCCCTCGAAGACGTCCAGGAAATGGCGTCCCAGGGCCTCGGCCTCCGCCTGGTAGCCGCTGTTCCACTGAGGCTGGCCACAGCAGGTGTGGCCGTCCGGAAAGGTCACGTCGATCCCCAGGCGCTCCAGGATGTGAACCATGCCCAGGCCGGCCCGGGGCATAAAGATGTCGTTCAGGCAGGTGATGAAGAGCGCAACGCGCACCGGATGCACCTCAATCAAGGAGCCGAAATGTGTCCCGCGCCTGACCGGCCCGAGTTCAGCGGAACATTCGATGCCGGGGCCCCGCCCACCTTCGGGGCCGGCGCGGAAATTGCCCGTGGAACTCCTGCGCCGTTGGCGCAAGCTGCCATCCCCGCGTGTCCACTGTCATTCCCCAGCGCTTGTCCCTCCCGGCACCAACCCTGGTCGACAGGAATAAGGTGTCAGCGGCGGTCGCCACGGGAGGCCCGGGGCCCGAGGAGCGGCCGCCGACGCGTATCACGGCCTGGCGCGGGAAGGCCCGCGCCGGCCCGGGGGAGGTGACAACCTATGTCTCCAGGAGGGCGGCTCCGGCGCCTGGCGGTCGGGCTGATTGCAGCCCTGGCCTTCACGGGCTGCGCGTCCGGGACGCCAGGAGAACCTGGCAGGTCGGATGGGCACGGCAAGGCGGCCGTGTCGGGGCAGGCGAGGCCGGAAGCGACCGGACCCGGCAAGGGGGGCAGGGTGGAGCTGCTGAACGTCTCCTACGACCCCACCCGCGAGCTGTACCAGGATTTCAACCAGGCCTTCGCGCGGCACTGGAAGGGCAAGACGGGGCAGACGGTGGTCGTCAAGCAGTCGCACGGCGGTTCCGGTTCCCAGGCCCGGTCGGTGATCGACGGGCTGCAGGCGGACGTGGTCACACTGGCCCTGGCCTACGACGCGGACGCGGTGCAGAAGGCGGGGCTGATCGCCCCCGGTTGGCAGAGCCGGCTGGACCACAACAGCTCGCCGTACACGTCCACCATCGTCTTTCTGGTCCGGCAGGGGAACCCCAAGCACATCCGCGACTGGGATGACCTGGTGCGGCCGGACGTGTCCGTCATTACCCCCAACCCCAAGACCTCCGGCGGCGCCCGGTGGAACTACCTGGCCGCCTGGGGGTACGGCTTGAAGAAGTACGGGGGCGATGAGGCCAGGGCCAGGGACTTTGTCAGCCGCCTGTACCACAACGTGCCGGTGCTGGATTCGGGCGCGCGCGGTGCGACGACCACCTTCGTGCAGCGGGGAATGGGCGACGTGCTGATCTCCTGGGAGAACGAGGCCTTGCTGGCCGTCGCCAAGCTGGGCAAGGGCCAGGTGGAGGTGGTAATGCCGTCCGTGAGCATCCTGGCGGAGCCGCCGGTGGCCCTGGTCGACAAGGTGGTGGACCAGCGAGGCACACGTGAGGTGGCCGAGGCCTACCTGCAGTACCTGTACTCTCCTGAGGGGCAGGACATAGCCGCCCGCAACTACTACCGCCCGCGGCTCGAGACCGTGGCGGCGAAATACGCCGACCGCTTCCCCGGGATTGACCTGTTCACCGTGGCCGATCTCTTTGGCAGCTGGGACGAGGCCCACCGGAAGCACTTCGCCGACGGCGCCACCTTTGACCAGCTCTACCAGCCCAACCGGTGACGCCGATGCAGTTGGCGCTACATACCCGCCTCCGGATTGCCGCCAGGTCCCGACGACACGGGGTTCTCCCCGGGTTCAGCCCCACCTTGGGCTTCACCATGCTGTACCTGAGCCTGGTTGTGCTCCTGCCTTTGTCTGCTCTGTTCCTGCGCGCGACCGGATCCGGCTGGCACCAGGTCTGGGCCACCGTGACGGACCCGCGCGTGCTGGCGGCGTACCGCCTGAGCTTCCTGGCCTCGCTCACCGGGGCCCTGATCAATGCCGTCTTTGGCCTGCTTGTGGCCTGGGTGCTGGTGCGCTACGACTTCCCGGGCAAGCCGCTGGTGGATGGCCTGGTTGACCTGCCCTTTGCCCTGCCGACGGCCGTCGGCGGCATCGCCCTGACCACGGCCTACGCCAGCAACGGCTGGATCGGGAAGGCTCTGGCGGCCGTGGGCATCCAGGCGGCCTTCACACCGCTGGGGATCGTCATTGCGTTGACGTTCATCGGGCTGCCGTTCGTGGTGCGAACGGTGCAGCCCGTGCTGCAGGATCTGGATGCCGAGCTGGAGGAGGCTGCCCTGACGCTGGGCGCAAGCAGGGCGCAGACCTTCTTCCGGGTGATCCTTCCCACCCTTGCGCCGGCGGTCCTGACAGGGTTCGCCCTGGCCCTGGCACGGGCTTTGGGTGAGTACGGCTCCGTGGTCTTCATCTCCGGGAACATGCCCATGAAGACAGAGATAGCGCCGCTGCTCATCATGACCAAACTGGAACAGTTCGACTACGCCGGGGCGACGGCCATCGCCGCGGTGATGCTGGCCGCGTCCTTCCTGCTCCTGCTGGCCATCAACCTGCTGCAGGGCTGGGCCGCGGGCGTCGGACGGCGGGCCTAGGGGGTGAGGCCTTGGACAGAAACGAGTTACCGCTCCTGCGCTGGCTGCTGACCACCGTGGCCCTCGGGTTTCTGGCGCTCTTCCTGCTGGTGCCGCTGGCCGTGGTCTTCACCCAGGCCCTGCGGGGCGGCGTCCTGACGTATCTGACTGCGATCCGCGAGCCTTCGGCGTTGTCGGCCATCGGCCTGACGCTGCTGACGGCGGCCGTGGCCGTGCCCAGCAACCTCGCCTTCGGTGTGGCGGCCTCCTGGGCCATCGCCAAATTCGAGTTCCCCGGCAAGCACCTGCTGCTCACCCTGATCGACCTGCCCTTTGCCATCTCGCCGGTGATCTCCGGGCTCATGTTCGTGCTCCT
>CALMNP010000296.1 GCA_937868875.1 uncultured Bacillota bacterium
GGCGGGTTCCAGCCGGCGGGCCTCCAACCGGCGGGCGGGTTCTGGAGAGCCTGCGCCGACCCGGTCACGGCCACCAGGAAGATTACGCCCAGGATGGCAAAGGTAGTCAACACTCCGTAGGATACGATGAGCTTCGCCGCCAGCGGCGCAAAGATCAGGGAGCCGGCGCCGAATCCAAAGACGGCCAGACCGGTCATCAGGCCCCGCATGTCCGGGAACCACTTGACGATGGTGGCGATGGGCGTCACGTAAGCGAACCCGATGCCGAGCCCGCCCAGAACGCCGTAGGAGAGGTACAGCATCATAAGAGATGAGGTCTGGCTGGCCAGCAAGGTGCCGGCGCCGAGCAGCAGGCCGCCCACTGTGGCGACAATGCGGGGCCCGACCCGGTCCTGCCACCGGCCGGCAAAAATCATGGCCACGGTGAAGAAGACCAGGGTAATCGTGAAGGCGTTGGTGGTCTGGGTGACGGTCCACCCGAACTTGGCCATCAGGGGATTGCGGAAGACGCTAAAGGCATAGACGGTACCGAGCGCAAGCTGGATAACGATGCCGGCCAGAACGATAAACCAGCGATTGGGGACCCGGGGCTCAGCCATCTGCAGTACCTCCTTCTGAATCGGAACGTTCCCCCGAACGCTCCGTCGAACGGTACCTCCGGCGAACCGGGGCGCCCCTCCCTTTTCTTTTTCTCTTCGCCCGCGGCTGATCGTTCAGAGCAGATCGTTCCGAGGCGCCGCCGGCCGGAGGGCCGGGCCGGATTCCCGGCCCCCTGCCGGCCGGGCCCGTCTAGGCCTCCTTCTCTTCGTATTGCGACTTCAGTTTCGCCACCACGTTCGGGTCGGCCAAGGTGGTGGTGTCACCCAGAGCGCGTCCCTCGGCCACGTCGCGGAGCAGGCGGCGCATGATCTTGCCGGAGCGCGTCTTGGGAAGCTCCGCAGCGAAGAAGATGTCGTCCGGCCGGGCCAGAGCGCCGATCTTCCTGGCTACGTGCTCGCGCAGTTCGGCAATCAGCTTGTCGTCCTGGACCACGCCTTCCTTCACCGTGACGAAAGCCGAGATGGCCTGGCCCTTGACCTCGTGGTTCTTGCCAATGACGGCGGCCTCAGCCACGGAGCGATGATCCACCAGGGCGCTCTCCACTTCCATGGTGCCGATGCGGTGTCCGGCCACGTTGACCACGTCGTCGACGCGGCCGAGCAGCCAGATGTAGCCGTCCTTGTCGCGCTTGGCGCCGTCGCCGGTGAAGTAGATGCCGGGGAACCGGTTCCAGTAGGTGCCCTGGTAACGCTCCGGGTCGCCCCAGATGCCACGCAGCATACCGGGCCACGGCCGGGTCAGAACCAGGTAGCCGCCCTGGCCGGCACCAACGGGCTCGCCACGCTCGTTGACCACTTCCGCCTTGATGCCGGGGAACGGCCGCGTGGCCGAACCGGGCTTGGTGGCCACGGCGCCGGGCAGAGGCGTGATGAGGATGTGACCGGTCTCGGTTTGCCACCAGGTGTCGACGATGGGTGTCCGCTTGCCGCCGATGTGCTCGTAGTACCACATCCAGGCCTCGGGGTTGATGGGCTCGCCCACGGTACCCAGCAGGCGCAGGCTGGACATGTCGTGGCGGGCCGGCCATTCGCCGCCCCAGCGCATGAACGAGCGGATGGCGGTCGGCGCCGTGTAGAGGGTGTTGACGCGGTATTTCTCGATGATGCTCCAGAAGCGGTCCCGCTCGGGGAAGTCCGGGGCGCCCTCGTACATCAGGCTGGTGCCGCCGTTGGCCAGGGGTCCATAGACAATGTAGCTGTGGCCCGTGACCCAGCCGATATCGGCCGTGCACCAGAAGACGTCCTCGTCCTTCAGGTCGAAGACGTACTTGGTGGTGGCGGCGACGCCGGTCAGGTAGCCGCCGGTGGTGTGCATGATGCCTTTCGGCTTGCCCGTGGTACCCGAGGTATACAGCAGGTACAGCAGGTCCTCGGAGTCCATGGGCTCGGGCTCGCAGGCGGCGGAGGCGCCCTTCATCAGGTCATGCCACCAGAGGTCGCGGCCTGCCTTCATGTCCACGGGCATCCTGTCGCCCATCCGCCGCACCACAATGACGGTCTCCACGCCCGAGCCCTCAATGGCCTCGTCCGTGTTCTTCTTGAGGGGCACCATGCCGCCGCGACGCCAACCACCATCGGCGGTGATGACCACCTTGGCCTCGGCGTCGTCAATGCGCTGCCGCAGCGACTCCGGGCTGAAGCCGCCGAAAACCACGCTGTGCGGCGCGCCGATGCGAGCGCAGGCCAACATGGCGATGGGCAGCTCCGGGACCATGCCCAGATAAATGGTCACCCGGTCGCCCTTCTTGACGCCCTGGCCCTTCAGGACGTTGGCGAACTGGTTCACTTCCCGGGATAGTTGGTCGTAGGTGATGGTCCGGCTGTCCCCCGGCTCACCCTCCCAGATGATGGCCGCCTTGTTGCGGCGCCAGGTCTTGAGATGCCGGTCCAGGCAGTTGTACGAAACGTTGAGCTTACCGTCCACGAACCACTTCGCGTACGGCGGCTTCCAGTCCAGCACCTGAGTCCAGGGCGTAAACCAATCCAGGTTCTCCGCCATGCCGGCCCAGAAGCCGTCCGGGTCTTCTTCGGCCATCCGGTAAAGGCTGTCGTCCTTGGCGTGGGCTTTGGCGGCAAAGTCGCCGGGCGGCGGAAAGACGCGGTCTTCCTGCAGCAGAGCCTCAAAAGCCTTGGGATCTTCTACCAACCGTGGCACCTCCAACGAATGGTTTGTACATCCAACCAACCGGCACCCGAGTGCCTGGCGCCACCCCCCTTACCTACCCCTACTGGGTAGAACCCCCCTGGATACATGAAACACTATTTTATCAGATAACTGCGGAAACAGTTGTCAGATATGCGTTATTTAAGCCAATCGTAGGTATTGGCAGAGTCCTCGTCAAGGCCTTTCGGGAGGCGTAGACAAGTTAACTTTTTCACGGTGATGCTGCCTACCCATGGGGGGTAATCCCCATGATCTCCTCTTGGTTTTGTGGGATCCGCAGGGGTATCCCAGAGTCGTCTTGACGCTCGCGTCGGCCGATACAGAAAAGAAGGGAGCCCGTCGCAGGACTCCCTTCTCGTCTCCTGTGTTCGAGATTCGCGGCTTGCACCTTGGGTTTTGCAGCCCTCCGACTAGTAGCTGGTCCAGCCGCCGTCCACCGTGACAGTGGCGCCGTTGACGTAGCTGGCCTCGTCAGATGCCAGGAACAGCGCCACCCTGGCGATCTCCTCCGGTTTGCCGACTCGCGGCATGGTGACCATGCCTTTCTGCGCCCGGGCCATTCCGGCCTGACTCGGCACGCCACCGACGCCGATAGCCGTCTCCACAGCACCGGGGCAGATGGCCACGGCCCGAATACCCTTCTCCAAATAGGCCCAGGCGATGTTCTTCGTGAGTCCGACCAGGCCGTGCTTGGACGTCGTGTAGGCGGCGCCGGCCCGGCCGCCCTCCAGGCCGCCGATGGAGGCGACGTTGATGATGACGCCCTTCCCCCGCTCCACCATGTGAGGCAGCACGCGACGGCAGGTCAGGAAGGGCCCGGTGAGGTTAACGCCCAGGACGCGCTCCCAGACCTCGTCATCGACCTCGTCCACCGGCAGCATCCGGTCCATGATGCCGGCGTTGTTCACCAGCACGTCCACGGTTCCGAATCGGCTCAGGGCCTCGTCCACCATGCGGTTCACGTCCGCCACCTTGCTGACGTCGGCCACCACCCCGGCGACCTGCCCGCCTGTCGCCTTGCCGCCGGCCGGCCCGCCGGTCGGCCCGCCGCCGGCCGCTGTGATGGCCTGCACCACTGCCTCAACCCGTTCTTTCACCACGTCCGACGCCACAACATTGGCACCTTCGGCCACGAACAACTCCGCCATGGCCCGGCCCATGCCTGAGCCGGCTCCCGTGATGATGGCCGTCCTGCCTGCCAGTCTCATTCGATCCAACCTCCTGTAGTTCTACCTGGGACCGTGCA
>CALMNP010000297.1 GCA_937868875.1 uncultured Bacillota bacterium
TCTCCGGTGACCTCCTGGCCTCGATTATTCATCAGTCAGGTGTACCCAAGAGGGCCTTCTGGGAAGTGTATTTTGACCTCGAGTCGGCCCGCGAAATCCAATAGCGAAACCCCGCCTCACGCAGGCGGGGTTTCTGTATGGTTCGTCATTTCCGTCAGGCCGGGAAGTCGGCCATCATCTTGTGAATCTCCTGGGTGATGCGGAGGGCGTCCGCGTACTGGCGCTGCCAGATGTTGCGCCCGAAGATCAATCCCGCGGCTCCCGCCTCCATGGCCATGCGGGCCTTGGCGATGGTGTCCGCGTCAGACTTCATCTCGCCGCCGGCGAAGATGACCAGGCTCTTGCCGGCCGAGCGGATGACGTGGGCGGCAGCCTCCTCCGCAGTCAGCTGCAGCGTGTTGTAGGGCTTGGGGGCCATGGCCAGCTTCTCGGCGTTGACCTGGGGCAGGTTGATCTTGATGACGTCGGCCCCTAGCTCGGCCGCCACCCGGGCGGCGTAGTCCACGGCGTAGACCGTGTCCTTGCCGCCACGCGCCTCGATCGCCTCGCCGCGCGGGTAGGACCAGACGATGATGGGCATGCCGTAGCGCTCACAGGCCCGGCGGACCTCGTTGAACTGCCGGATGTCCTCCGCCTGGGAGGGGGACCCCACGTAGAGCGTGTAGCCGACGGCGTCGGCGCCCAGGCGCACGGCGTCCTCAACTGTGGCCGTGAGCGAGGAGAAGGCCGCCTTGTCGGACGGCACCTCGGTCTTGCCGTTGATCTTCAGCACCAGTGGCACCTCACCGGCCCAATGCCGCATATAGCGTTCGGCGATGCCGACGTGGAAGACGATGCCGCTGTACTTGCCCTCCCGGGCGATCTGCAGTTGAAACTCCGGGTCGGCGGCGTCCGGGTTGACGAAGAAGTCGCGGGGTCCGTGCTCCAGGCCCTGGTCGATGGGCAGAAGGAGCAGCGTGCCGTTGGCCGGCCCGTACTTGTACAGGAGCCGGTACAGGCGCGCCTTTTTACCGGTGGAAAGGTCCAGGTCGGCCAGCGTCGGGCGCCTGGCCGGAGCGTTCTGAGCCACGCTGATCCCCTCACTTCCTGTTGTCCTCGAAACCCAGGATATACTTCGCGGAAAGTTATGGCATCCCTTTAGGGGTGAATGCTCGGAAACGGGGGTCAGCGGCGGCTGCCGCGGGACGGCCGGGCCGGTGAGACATTCTCTTTGCGGGCGCACCAACGGTGCACTCGCCGCCGCTCACGGCCGCGGCCCAGCACCGCCACCGTTGTCCCAGCCCGCATAATATGCCCACATACGACACATGTCTCATCAGCCTCGAGCCGGCTGGTTTCAACTGCACCGACGTTCGGCCGCGCCTTGGCCTTCCGCTCGCGGGGGAGCCAACCCGCCTCGCGCATGAACGCCAGGACCGCCTCGCGGTCCGCCGTCACCACGTAGACTTCTTGCACCGCACCCTCGCCCTTCCCCAATAACCGCAAGCCCTGGTCCGTGAACCGCTGAAACGTCAGGGTGGGCTGCGAGGGGGAGGGGTTATGGGCAATCTCCGCCGGAATGATGGCCTGCACCTCAGGGCATTGCTCCAGTCGCTCCAGCAGGGGGACGATGCTGCCCACGATGC
>CALMNP010000298.1 GCA_937868875.1 uncultured Bacillota bacterium
TCCTGCCCAGTGCCCCGGCGGCTACGGCGCCATCCAGACCGGCGCCCAACCCGCCATCCGGGCAGACCAGGTCTTCCCTGCCCTTCGGGGGGTATCGCCGGGGGCTGCTCCCGAGTCGGGGGCGGCGGTGGCCACATCGATGCGGACCAGGCCTTCCAGGGCGCGGTCCCAGGTGAGGAGGTAATCCCCGTCCCGCGCCGGTGCAAAGCCGTCTACCGGCCGTTCCAGGGCCACCTTCCTGACAGCGTCCCCTGTTGCCGCATCAAACATCCACACCTCACGAACCCGCCCCTGCGCGGCCTGCTCTTTGGGGGAGACGCCGACCATCACCTGCTTGCCATCCACCGACAGGCAGGCCGTGCCGCGCACCACCTGCCAGCCCTCAGGCAGGACGATCTCCTGATCCCGGCTGAAACTCTTGTCCCAGGCGAACCAGGTCAGCTTCCGGGCCAGGAATCCGTAGACCCGCTTGCCGTCGGGCGCCAGAACGGCGGCGCGGACCGTGGGCGGCAGCATCCCCCCGGCGCCGGCCACGGTCCAGTCGCGCACCACGCCACCGCCCCGCCCCAGGGCCAAAAACTGATTGCCGGACCAGAGAGCCACCTTGATCTCCCCGTCCTGCCGCGGCACCAGGGGCCGCGGCGCCTGCAGGCCGGGGAACCGCCCGCCCTGGTAGGCCACCTGCAGGGACTTCGGGTCGTAGCCGTTGACCCAGGCGGTGTAGTCGGTGTTGCTGGGGCCGCTTCCGCCGGTCAGGAAGACGGGCCCGCCCCCGGAACGCAGGACCAGGTAGGGCGTCAGGCCAGGCTCCTTGTAGCGGACCCGGTCCGTCACGGTGACCTCGTGCAGGGGCTTCAGCGCGGGGGCCTTCCCCTCCTCCGCAGGCGGCAGAACTTGATAGACCGCCAGATAGTCCTCCACCGCCAGGCCTGCACCCCGCGTGTCCGCCAGGTACAGGCGCCCCGCCGCAGGGTCCACGGCGATTTGAGGGTTGGCGCCGGCGTGAAGAAGCAGGACAGGGTCCTCCCCCCAGCCCGACCACCAGAAGACGGCGGACCGCGTGTGGTCGCGCTGGTCGAGGGCCAGTACGAAGGTACCGGACGCGGGCACACCTCCCTCGCCCGGTCCGGAGGTCGTTGGGAACGGTTCCTGCAAGTACCGGACACCGGCGACAAACGCCAGTATCAGCAGCATGGCTCCGGTCAGCGATAACCGGGCCAGAGTTCGGTTCAAGCCCACAGGGCCACCCCCTTCATTTCGGGTTTCCCCTTTAGAAGATTCGACGCAGAGGCCCGGCATGACGGTACGGGTGACATCCCCCTGGGAGGCCCATAAACAAAAGAGACCCCGCTCGTTGCCGAGCAGGGTCCCGTACCAGGCAGGGTCCCCGTTGTTCGGTCCTGGCCTCAGGGGCTCATGGCTTGGGCCTCGGGGGCTCGGCCGGGCCGGCTGGGCGGGGAATGCAACGGGCCATACTCACTCAGTCCAAGAGTCCGAGGCTCAGGCGGCCTTCGTTGAGCTGCCGGCCTCCTCCTTCGGCACCGGGGGCCTGGTGAGCAGGGCCAGGATCACGCCGATGAGGGCGAGTGCGGCGTAGATGTAGAGAGCCGCCGTATAGTTGCCCGTGGCCTCCTTGACCCGGGCGATGACGCCGGGGCCAAAGATGGAGGCCGC
>CALMNP010000299.1 GCA_937868875.1 uncultured Bacillota bacterium
GGGTTCGCCCCACCGTGGTCTTGCCGCAGCCGGACTCGCCCACCAGCCCGAGAGTCTCGCCCTTCCTGATCGCAAAGGAAACGCCGTCGACGGCCTTGAGGTAGGAACGCACCTTGCCGCCGAAGCTCTTCTGCACCGGGAACCATTTGACCAGGTCCTTCACCTGCAGGAGGGCGCCGCTTGTTGTCATCGCTATGCCCCCGCCCTTTCCACGCGCGGAGCGCTGGGATGAAGCAGCCAGCACCTGGCCTGATGGCCCGGGCCCACGCCCAGATGCTCTGGCGGCAGGTCCCGGCAGACTTCCATGGCATACTCACACCGGTCGGTGAAACCACAGCCGGCGGGCGGGTGGAGCAGGTCCGGCGGCTGCCCGTCAATCGGAATCAGCCGCTGCCTGCGGCCCGTGCCCAGACGCGGGATGGACCGGAGCAGGCCCCAGGTGTAGGGATGCTGGGGATTATGGTAGATGTCCCGGACAGCCCCCTCCTCCACCACCTTGCCGCCGTACATGACCACCACGCGCTGCGCCATGCCGGCGACCACACCCAGGTCGTGGGTGATAAGGATGACGGAGGTGCCCAGCTGCCGCTTCAGGTCGCGGAGCAGGTCCATGATCTGGGCCTGAATCGTCACGTCCAGGGCGGTTGTCGGCTCATCGGCGATGAGCAGTTTGGGGTTGCAGGCCAGGGCGATGGCGATCATTGCCCGTTGCCGCATGCCGCCGGAAAACTGGTGGGGGTACTGGTCGAGGCGCTTCTCCGGGCTGGGGATGCCGACCAATTGCAGCATCTCACCGGCCCGCTGCCGCGCCGCCTGCTTGCTTAGCCCCTGGTGCCATATCAGGGTTTCCATGATCTGTGCGCCGACGGTCAACACCGGGTTGAGCGAGGTCATCGGGTCCTGAACGACCATGCCAATCTGACTGCCCCGGATTCTGACCTTCTCCCGCTCGCGCATCGTCACCAGTTCCTGCCCGTCAAACTGAATCGAACCCCCGGTGATTCGGCCGGGCTCCGCCACCAGGCCCATGATGGACATGGCCGTAACGCTCTTGCCGCAGCCGGACTCACCAACGATGGCGATCACTTCGCCCTCTTCCACGTCGAAGGACACGCCATCGACCGCTTTCACCTCACCCAGATGGGTGAAGAAGGAGGTACGCAGGTCCCGGACTTCGAGCACTTTCCTGGCCATTGCACCGTACCTCCTATCTGCGCATCCGTGGGTCAAGGGCGTCCCGCAGCCCGTCCCCGAAGTAGTTGAAGCCCAGCATTGTCAGGCTGATGGCGGCAGCCGGGAAGAACAGCAGGTGCGGGTGGGACTGGAGGGCGGTAATACCCTCCGACGCCATCGAACCCCAGCTGGCCATCGGCGCGGACACGCCCAGACCGATGAAGCTCAGGAAGGACTCGAGGAAGATCGCGCTGGGGATGCCAATGGTCACGGCCACAAGAATTGGCCCCATGGCGTTGGGGATCAGATGCCGGAAGAGGATCCGCGATGGCCGGGCGCCGGTGATCCGGGCCGCCAGCACGTACTCGCGCTCCTTGAGGCTGAGCACCTCGCCCCGGACCAGCCGGGCCATGCTCAGCCAGCCCACAGCGCCCAGCACGATGTAGATGGGGATCAGCCCGGGCTTGATGACCGTGGTGAGGAGGATCACGTAGAGCAGGTCCGGCACGCTCATCAGAACCTCGACCAGGCGCATCATGATGTCGTCAGTGCGCCCGCCGTAGTACCCGGAGATGGTGCCGTACACGACGCCGATACCGAGTGAAATGAGGGTGGCGACAAAACCGACCGAAAGCGAGATGCGGGCGCCGTAGAGCAGTCTCACGTAGATGTCCCGGCCCAGGTTGTCGGTGCCCATGATGTGGGCGCGGCTGGGAGCCTGGTAGGTCTGGGACAGGTTCTGATCGCTGTAGGAGATGTGGGTCAGCATCGGGCCAAAGATCGCCAGCAGCAGCATGAGGGCCACAATGGCCAGACCCACCATGCCCCGCTGGTGGTGACGGAGCCGGAACCACGCATCCTGGAAGAAGGTCGTGCTGGGCCTGACCAGCGTGTTGAGTTGGGACTGCGTCTTCTGCAGCGGCTTGAAACTGATGGTTCCTGTGGTTTCACCCACCTGGCTCATGCCTCGCTCCCTCCTTCCAGCTTGATTCGCGGATCAACGACGACATAGGCCAGGTCCACCAGCAGGTTGACCAACACCACCAGCGCCGCGTAGAACACCGTGACGCCCATGATCACCGTATAGTCCCGATTGAAGATACTGTTGACGAAGTGCTGCCCCAGGCCTGGAATGGCGTAGATCTTTTCCACTACCAGGCTGCCAGTGAGGATGGCGGCCGTCAGCGGCCCCAGAATCGTTACAACCGGCAGGATCGCGTTTCGGACGGCGTGCCGGTAGATCACGATGTACCCTGGCATGCCCTTGGCCTTGGCGGTGCGCACGTAGTCCTGGCCCATCACCTCCAGCATGTTGGAGCGGACGAGCCTGGCGATGAAGGCCATCGGGAAACCGGCAAGGGCGATGACGGGCATCACGGCCTGCTTGGGCGAGCCCCACAGAGCCGCCGGCAACCACCGCAGCTTATAGGCGAAGATATACATGAGCAGCGTCGCGACGATAAAACTCGGCACCGAAATGAGCAGTGTGGTCAGGCCCATGGCTGCGTTGTCCTGCCATCTGTTTTGCCGCAGGGCTGCCATGATGCCGGCGGGGATGCCCAGCACGACGGCCAGGACCAGGGCAAGGGCGCCAATCGTCGCCGAGACAGGGAAACTCCGGGAGATTATCTGATTCACATTTTCGGTGGTGTACCGGAAGGAAGGGCCCAGGTCGCCGCGGACCAGGTGGGCCAGATAATCTGTGTACTGCTTGAACAGCGGATCGTTGAGGTGGTAGCGGGCGTTGATGTTCTTCATGACGGCCTCTGGCAGTTCCTTATCAGCAGTGAAGGGGCCGCCAGGTATGGCGTGCATCAGGAAAAACGTCAGCGTCGTCACAATCCAAAGAACCAGCACCCCTGCCCCGATCCGCCTTGCCACATAGCGAAACATGCCACGTTCACCCCTTTGCCGCCAGGGCACGATGTTTGCAACGAGGGGGACTTGCCCATTGGGCCGGTCCCCCTCGCCGCTCTATTGTTCGATCACCGGAACGGGTTACTGGGTCACGTCAGCCCACTTGAAGTCGATCAGGTTCAGGGCGTTCCGGTACACGCCCGTCACCTTCGGGTTCTGGAGGTAGACCTTGACCTGGAAGGTGAGCGGGATGATGCCCATCTTGTCGAACAGGATCTGCTCGGCCTGGTGCATCAGCTGCATGCGCTTGGCCTGGTCGCCCGTCTGCTTGGCTTCCTTCACGAGGCGGTCATACTCCGGGTCGGAGAACCGCATCTCGTTCTGGCCGCCGCCCGTCACCGGGAGGTCGATGTAGGTCATCGGATCCAGGTAGTCGCCGTACCAGCCGGTGTAGGTGAACTGGAAGTCGCCGGTCTTGCGCTTCTCCAGGCGGACCTTCGATTCGACGTTCCGGGCAGTGATGTTGGTGATGCCCAGATTGGTCTTCCACATCTCGATGGAAGCCTCGACGATGGCCTTGGTGGTCTCGTTGGTGGTGTAGACGATCTCAAAGCCGGGGAAGCCCTTCCCATCGGGGTAACCGGCTTCGGCCAGGAGCTTCTTGGCCTGGGCCACGTCCTCCTTGAAGAGGTCGCCGCCAACGGCACGGAAGTCCTTGCTGGGGTCGGCGTCGGCAATCCCGGAAGGCACATAGGCGAAGGCCGGGAGCGAGCCGGTCTTGACCACGTCGTCGGCGATGGCCTTGCGGTTGAGCGCCATGGACAGGGCCTGGCGCACCTTGACGTTATCCAGCGGCGGCTTCTTGTTCTGCGGCGCGAAGTACATGGTGCCGATCAGGGGCTGAACCTGGAGCTTGCCCTCGCTCTTGAGGCGCGCCAGTTCGGCCGTCGGCAGGTCGCCGTAGGTGATGTCAATCTGGCCGGTCTCCCACATGGTCAGTTCCGTGCTGCCGGACTCCACCATGTAGAACTCAATCTTGTCGACCTTGACGCTGGCGGCATCCCAGTAGTTGGGGTTCTTCTCCGCGACGATCTTGTCACCGTGGTTCCAGGCCGTCAGCTTGAAGGGACCATCAGAGATGTAGGTCTCTGGCTTGGTGTCCCAGTCCGGGTTCTTCTCCACCACCTTCTGGTCCACTGGATGATAGGTGGGGAAGGCGGTCAGGCCCAGGAAGTAGGGTGTCTGGTACTCCAGGGTCACCACCAGGGTCTTGGGGTCCTTGGCCACGACGCCCAGCTTGTCTAGGCCTTCCTGGATCTTCGTCGCGGCGTCGGCGTCATCGACCTTGATGCTGTTTACCGCCTCAGCGCCCTTGATGTAGTAGAGCTGGTAGGAGTACTCAGAGCCGAAGCGCGGGTCCAGCACGCGCTTCCAGGAGTAGACGAAGTCCTGGGCGGTGATGGGGTCGCCGTTGGAGAACTTGGCATCCCGCAGGTGGAACTCATAGGTCAGACCATCGTCAGAGATCTTCCAGTCTGTGGCGATTCCCGGCTCCAGGCCCTTCGGGCCCTGTCGGGTCAGGCCTTCAAAGAGCTGGTTCTCGATGGAGAACTCGTACGCCGAGGTTTCCTTGGCGGGGTCAATGGTTCTCGGGTCGACGCTGTTGTTAAAGCGAATAACCTTCTGCTGCGGCGCCGCCGTTCCCCCGGCCGGTGTCCGGCCACACCCGGCGAGCAAGGGGATGGCCACGACGGCCAGCGTCAGAGCAACCACCAGAAACTTCCTCACCTGTTCTTCCTCCCTTAGCTAGCGGCATCGGCCGCTGTTCTCAAACCGTAGACACTGGCCCGGGACCATAGAGGAACTCCCTAGCGAGACTGCGCCGCACCCCCTTCACCCATCCCGCCGCTAACTAGCTGAAGGCGCCACCCGGGCGAGCCCGAGTTTCTCCAGCACCTCCATGTA
>CALMNP010000300.1 GCA_937868875.1 uncultured Bacillota bacterium
CGTGTCGCGCACCTTCTCCCAGGCCTTTTCCGTGACCTTCCACTCGTCGCCCTCCAGGGCGTAGACGTAGAGGTCCAGGTCCTGCACCAGGTCCTCCGCCAGGTAGTTGCGCAGGAAGGACTGGTCGCACTCCAGTTCGCGCGCCTCGAAGAGCCGGTCCCGGCCGAAGCGCTTTTCGATGTCCTCCCACATCTTGAATCCCAGGTGGTAGGGGTTGACGCGCTTCCGGTTGGGGGCCAGCACGGAGGCGTGCAGGGCCGCAAAGTCCGTGAACTCCTTATCGCTCAGGTCCAACTCCCGCATGATGCGGTTATGCCAGAAGCTGGCCCAGCCCTCGTTCATGATCTTGGTCTGCATCTGGGGAATGAAGTAGAGCATCTCCTGGCGGACGATGGCGATGACGTCCCGCTGCCAGTCCTCCAGGTTTTCGGCGTACTGGTGCAGGAACCAGAGGAGGTCCTTCTCCGGCAGTTCGCCTCGCCGCCGCCCCGACTTCCGGGCCTCCTCGCCCTCAGCCGGCTCCTCCGCCTCAAAGAGATCATCCCAGGCAGTCTGGGCACGGCGCTTCTTGTCGTCGCGCCGACCGCTGGGACCCCGGCGGTCCGCCCCCCGCCGGTCACCGGCGCCGCGCTGGTGACCGTGTTGCTCCCCGTGGCGGTCGCCGCTCCGGCGGCCTGGCTCGGATGCGTCCTCTCGCACCGGGCGGAAGGGATCCACGTGCTCATCGATGGACAGCACCGCGTCCAGGAACTCCTCCACTTCCCTGGCGCCGTACTCGAACTCGTAACTGCGGATGCGGTCCGCGTCCACCTGGACGGTCTCCAGCATGTCGCGGTTGGTCCTGGCGAAGTAGGCGTTGTGCTTGAAGAAGTCGACGTGGCCCAGCACATGGGCCGCAACGAACGAGTCGTCCAGCAGAGTATTGGTGTCCAGCAGGAAGGCATAGGACGGGTTGGTGTTGATGACCAGCTCGTAGATCTTGGAGAGGCCGTAGTCGTAGCTGGTCTTCATGGAGTGATAGGCTTTTCCGTGCGTCCAATGACTGAAGCGCCCCGGCAGCCCGTAGGCGCCGAACTCGTACATGATGGTGGCAGGAACGACCTCGAAGTGGACCGGGAAGGGGTCCAGGCCGAAGCCCCTGGCCAGGTCCCAGATGCGGCCGATACGGTCCTCCAGGGTCTGGTCCCCGTCCGCAAAACTCACGGCTTCTCACCTCCCGCTCCCGGGTTGAACCAGCGCTGCAGGGCTGGGTAGACGTCCTTCTTCTCCCGGATCACGGCCACGATGAAACGGGGGTCGTTGAGACCCGAGAAGGCGGACATCAGGGTGCTGGTGTAGCCGTCCTCGCGGATCTCGCCGTAGCCGAACAGGTTCGAGACCGCCAGGATCTGTTCCAGCAGGGCGAGGCACTTGCGGTTGTCGGACTCGCCCCAGTTGTCTCCGTCCGAGAAGTGGAAGGGATAGATGTTCCAGAGAGCCGGGTCGTACTTCTCCTTGATGGTGTCCAGGGCCAGTTGGTAGGCAGAGGACACCTTGGTGCCGCCGGATTCGCCGAGGCGGAAGAAGGTGTCCTCATCCGTGATGCGGGCCTCGGTATGGTGTACTACGAACACGATCTCGACCTGGCGGTAGCGTGTTCGCAGGAAGCGCACCATCCAGAAGAACAGGGAGCGGGTGATGTACTTCTTGAACTCGCCCATGCTCCCGGAGACGTCGCGCATGGCGATGACCACGGCGCTGGACTCCCGCTTGACCGCCCGCTCCCAGGCCTTGAACCGCAGGTCGTCCTGCTTGAGGCCCCTGAACACCGCCTCCCCGGCCCGGGCGTTGCGCAGGATGTTCTCCAGCACGGTACGCCGCTTGTCGAGGTTGCCCATGGCGCCCTTGCGCCGCACGTCGGTGAAGCGGATATCCTCCGACTCCACCTCCTGCGAGGCCTTGGGGCGGAGGTTGGGCAGACCCAGATCCTCAAAGATCAGCTCCGCCAGTTCGTCAATGGTCATCTCGACCTCAAAGTAGTCAACCCCCGGCCGGTCACCGGCCTTCTTATCACCCTGACCCTGCTGCTCCGGCGGCAGCTTGCCGATCACGTCCCCGACCTTGGTGTCGCCCTTGCCCTCGCCGACGCGTTTTTGCTCGTAGGGGTCGAAGCGAAACTTGTACTGCTCCAGGGAACGGATGGGGACCTTCACCACGCGGTCGCCTTCCGAGGTGATGATGTTCTCCTCGCTGATGATCTCGCCCAGGTTCTCCTTGATGGCCTCGCGGATCTTCTGGTTGTGCCGGGCCTGATCCACCGGGCCCTTTCGGTGCAGGGACCAGTCCGTGTGTGATGCGAACACCGCATCCCCCTCCCTCCGAGGCGCCGCCGGTCGCCGCAAGCCTTGTTGACCCTTCTGCATGATATGCAAACTGCCCCGGCGGTGGAGGCCTGTCTTGGATGCTCTACACCCAGCGTCGCTACCAGCCTATGAAGCCGCCGCCGTTCTTTATGAGGCCCGTGTGCCCGCATGCCTGCGTACCTGCAAATCAAAAGCGGCCTGGCCACTTTCGTGGTCCAGGCCGCTTGCCATGGACGTTCGACTCTGGAGCGCTCGGTGCAGACCAGGCGCGGTACGGCCGCTTTCTACACTTCGCCCCGCGCCCGCCCGTAGTCCTCCGGCCGGTTGAGGTTGGCAAAGACCCGCTCCGGATCGCCGAACCGGCGCACCTCGTCCTCTTCGACCCGGCGGACGTCCAGCCGGTCCAACAGGGCATAGACCCGGCGCTCGCCCTCCGCCAGAAGGGAGTGGACCGAGGCCAGGGCGTCGCGCGCGTACAGGGCGTGGAGCGGTTCAGGCCGGCCGGCCAGGTACGGCACGATCGCCTGGGCCGTCGGCAGCGAGGCCATGTGGCGCATGAGGTCGGGGCTCAGGAAGGGCATGTCGCAGGCCACCACGAACACGCGCGGGTCCGGCGAGGCGCTCAAAGCCGCCTCGATGCCGCCCAGGGGGCCCATGCCCGGCCGGCGGTCGCGGGCTTCCGGCAGACCCAGAAAGCGGTAGGGCTCAGGGTCGGCCGCCGCCACCAGAACATGATAAAAGAGGCCCCTCATCAGGGAGGCCACCGCATCGATGACCGTGCCGCCCTCCCAGGGAAGCAGGGCCTTGTTCCGCCCCATGCGGGTGCTCTGGCCGCCTGCCAGGATGGCCCCTGTCACGCCGGGAATCCGGCCCGTTCCACCGAGGCTTGTTCCACCGGGGCCCGGCCCCTCCCGGCGCCTGTCCTCCGTCATGGGCGCACCACCTCTGCCCCGACACTTCGACTCCTTCGGACAACACTCCTGCGCGGCAAAAGCCCGACACATCAAGAGCGGCGGCCGGTCCTGCCGGTCGCCGCTCCATCTCCTATGGGGTTGCTCCCTTATCTTCTGGGGTCGACGAGCTGAGGTCGCGCCGCGCCTACACCGCCAGTTCCCTACGCCGCCAGTCGACCCGGGCTTCGGGCCCGTCCGACAGCCCGTGGGCCACGGCGAAGGCGGCCGCCTCCGCCCGGTTCCTGAGGCCCAACTTCTCCAGGATGGAGTGCACGTGGCGCTTGACGGTGTGCTCGGTCAGCTCAAGCCGGCGGGCCATGGCGCGGTTGGACAGGCCTCCTGCCAGCAGCGTCAGCACCTCGGTCTCACGCGGGGTCATGGGCAGGGCCTCCGCCTTGAGTTCCGCCACGCGCTGCAGGGCAATCATGGCGGCGGCACCCTCCACCACCGGCTCGCCCGAGGCGACCTGCCTCAGGTCGGTCAGGATGCGGTGCGGCTCGACGGCCTTCAGCAGGTAGCCGTCGGCGCCCGCCCGCAGCATGCGGAGGACATCGGCCTGCTCACAAGAGGAGGTCAGGGCGACCACCTTGCAGCGGGCCTTGCGATCCCGGAGGGCCTGAATCAGGTCCACGGCGTGCCCGTCCGCCAGGTTGATCTCGGTCATGACGATGTCCGGGTCATGCTCGGCGGCCAGGTCCAGGGCCTTGCCGATGGACGACGCCGAACCCACCACCGTCAGGTCCGGTTCCGAAGCGAACAGGCTGGCGATACCCCGGGCCACGATGGGAAGCGGGTCAAGAACCAGCAGTCTGATGGGCTCCACACCGCTCGCCTCACTCTTGGGCGGCGGGCGCGGCACAAATCCGCGCCAAGCCTCCGACATGTGCTGACAAACTTCGACTGTATTGTAGGATGTAATTGTGAACTCACTATGAAAACTCGGAAATTGACGGTTGATCCCTGGGCAAGTGCCGTGATATAGTCTTCGCAGGAACAGGCAACCGGCTCGCCCCGGTGGGCCGGGCCTTCTCGGCAGCAGGCAAAGGCCTGTGGGACCTATACGGGACCCACAGGCCTTTCTGTATCTATATAGGGGGTGCT
>CALMNP010000301.1 GCA_937868875.1 uncultured Bacillota bacterium
GCCTCCGTCCTTGGCGTCAGGGCCACCGGGAGCACCTCATCCATGTGCCCCACCAGCACAAAGTCCAGCTTCCGCGCCACATTGGCCGGAATCTCCTCCAGGTCCTTCTTATTCTCCTTAGGAAGGATGACCGTACTGACGCCGGCCCGGTGGGCTGCCAGAACCTTCTCCTTGACGCCGCCGATGGGCAGCACGCGCCCGCGCAGCGTGATTTCGCCGGTCATGGCCACATCGCGCCGAACCGGCCGCCCGGTGAGGGCGGAGATGACGGCAGTCGCCATGGTGATGCCGGCGGATGGGCCATCCTTGGGGATGGCGCCCTCTGGAACGTGAACGTGGATGTCGTATTTTTCGTAGAAGTCCGGCTCAATCCCCAGCTGGTCGGCACGGGAGCGGGTGTAGGAGAAGCCCGCCTGGGCCGACTCCTTCATCACCTCACCCAGCTTGCCGGTCAGCAGCAGGTTGCCCTTGCCCTTCATCAACGTGACCTCGATGGGCATGACGTCGCCACCCGCCTCGGTGACGGAGAGGCCCAGGGCGACGCCCACCTCGTCCTCCTCTTCGGCCCGTCCCCAATTGAACCGGGGAGCGCCCAGATACTTGTGGAGGCTTTGGGTGGTAATGCGAACCTCGTTGACATCGCCCTTGACCAGTTCACGGGCGGCCTTGCGGCAGATGCTTCCCAGCTCGCGCTCCAGGTTGCGGACACCGGCCTCACGGGTGTATTCGCGAACTACCAGGCGCAGGACGTTCTCACTGATCTCCAGCTGTCCGTCCCTGATGCCGTGGTCCTTCTTCTGCCGCGGCAGCAGGTGCCGTTCGGCGATCTTCACTTTCTCCTCCTCGGTGTAGCCGGAGATGTGAATGACCTCCATGCGGTCGAGGAGCGGACGCGGGATGTTGTACCCTAAATTGGCCGTGGTGATGAACAGCACCTGGGAGAGGTCGAAGGGGACCTCTACATAGTGGTCAGAGAAGTTGGCATTCTGCTCCGGGTCCAGTACCTCCAGCAGGGCGGAGGCCGGGTCGCCGCGGAAGTCGGAGCTCATCTTGTCAATCTCGTCCAGCAGGAACACGGGGTTGCTGCTGCCGGCGGTTCTCATGCCCTGGATGATGCGGCCGGGCATGGCTCCCACGTAGGTGCGCCGGTGGCCGCGAATCTCCGCTTCATCGCGAACCCCGCCCAGGGAGACGCGGACGAACTTGCGGCCCAGGGCTCGGGCCACGGACTTGGCAAGCGAGGTCTTGCCCACACCCGGCGGTCCCACCAGGCACAGGATGGGTCCCTTCATGTGCTCGACCAGTTTGCGGATGGCCAGGTACTCCAGGATGCGCTCCTTGACCTTCTTCAGCCCGTAGTGGTCCTCTTCCAGGATCTCCTCGGCCCGGGTCAGGTCAAGAGTATCCTCGGTGGCCTCGTTCCAGGGGAGGGTCGTGAGCCACTCCAGGTAATTCCGCACCACCACAGCCTCAGCGGCCATGGGCGGCATTTTCTCCAGCCGCTCCACCTCGCGCAGGGCCTTTTCCTTGGACTCCTGAGGCATGGCGAGTTGCTCGATCTTCTTGCGGAACTCCTCCGTCTCCGTTCCCCGTTCGTCCCGTTCACCCAATTCCTTCTGGATGGCCTTCATCTGCTCGCGCAGGTAATACTCTTTCTGGGTACGCTCCATCTGCTTGCGGACGCGCACGTTGATCTTCTTTTCCAGTTCCAGAAGCTCCATCTCGCGGGTCACCACGTCGTAGACCCTCTCCAGACGGTCCTGGATGTCAAAGGCCTCCAGGACGGACTGCTTATCCTCCGCCTTGAGGTTCAGGTGGTTGGCCACGACGTCGGCCAGACGGCCGGGCTCCTCCACGCTGATGACCGTGACCAGGGCCTCCGGAGGCACCTTCTTGCTGGCCTTGATGTATTGCTCATAGGCGTGGATGAGGCTGCGCATGCGTGCTTCCGTCTCGCTGCTGCGCTCGTCGCTCTCGCCGTGCTCCTCGACCTGGACGCGGAAGTGCGGCTCCTCCCCCGTGAACTTGAGGATGCGCGCGCGACCCAGGCCTTCGAAGACCACCTTCATGGTCCCCCCGGCCACCTTGACCACCTGCTTCACCTCTACGAGCGTGCCCACGCCGTAGATGTCATCGGCTGCCGGGCTGTCTGTCTTGCTGTCGCGCTGCATGGCAAGGACCATCCGACGGTCGTGGACCATGGCGTCATCCAGGGCGCTGATGGACTTGTCACGCCCCACTTCCAGGGGGACGGTCATAAACGGAAAGACCACCTGGCCGCGCAGGGGCAGCAACGGGTAGTCGCGAAGCGGGCTCGTCTTCTTGGACGATTCTCTGGCCATCTGGTCACCCCCGGGCCTCTAGAGCCTCTGTATAGTATTCCTTGGATTTCGGGCTGATTCCGTGTCCGGCCGAGGCCGGCGGACCCGGACGGCGAGCCCCCGGGAGACCGGCCCCCGGGGCGCTCGTCGCCAGTGTACCCCTCATGGCAGGGGCCGTCAAGGACAGGCTAGCCGAGCGGCAGAGAAGAGGCGGCGAGTATCTCCACGTGCTGCGCCGGGGCCTCGCTTTCCGCCGCCAGCTTGGTGGTACCGACCAGAGCCAGGGCCAGGGCCTCGTCCAGGGTCTCCACCGGGTGAACCTCAATGTCGGTCAGGTCCTTCATCATCTCCTGCCAGTTTTCCCTGGGGATGATGACCCGACGGCAGCCTGCATGACGTGCCGCCTCCACCTTGGGAACGATGCCGCCGACGGGCAGGACCCGCCCGCGGATGGACAGTTCGCCGGTCATGGCCACCAGGTTGTCTACAGGAGTACCGGTCAGGGCGGAGTAGATGGCCACCGCCATAGTAAGGCCGGCCGAGGGGCCATCGATGGGAATGCCGCCGGGGAAGTTGACGTGGATGTCGAAGTCACGGGGGTCGTTGTCCAGATAGCCGCGCAGTACAGTGATCACGTTCTCCACGGAGCCCCTGGCCATCGACTTGCGGCGCATGGTCTTGCCCGGTCCCGACACCTCTTCTTCCTCAATGACGCCGGTGATGGTCAGCTTGCCCTGGCCGCGCGAAGCAGGAGTGGCCGCGACCTCCAGGTCGAGCAGCATGCCCAGGTTCGAACCGGACACGGCCAGGCCGTTGGCCAGGCCGACCGTCGGCCGCGGGAAGATCTTCTTCTCCGGGCGCGGCGTGTGTTGACCGGAGGCAACCACCCACTCGATGTCCGCCGTGCGGATGGACTGGCGCCCTTCGGTGGTGGCGATGCCGGCGGCGATCTGAATCATGTTTACCGCCTCACGGCCGTTGGTGGCGTAGCGCTTGATGACCTCGATAGCCTGGCGCTCGACGGGGAAGTTGATCTTCTTTGCCGCATTGGCGGCGATCGTTCCGACCTCCTCCGGCAGGAGCGGCCGGAAGAAGATCTCCAGGCAGCGGGAGCGAATGGCCGGCGGAATCTCCGCCGGGGTCCGTGTGGTGGCCCCCACCAGCCGGAAGTCGGCCGGCAGGCCGTTCTCGAAGATGTCCCGAATGTGGGAGGGGACGTTGGGGTCGTCTGGACTGTAGTAGGCGCTCTCCAGGAATACCTTGCGGTCCTCCAGCACCTTCAGCATCTTGTTGAGCTGAATGGGGTGCAGCTCGCCAATCTCATCGATGAAGAGGATGCCGCCGTGGGCCCGGGTGACGGCCCCCGGCTTGGGCTGGGGGATGCCGGCCATGCCCATCGGTCCCGCGCCCTGGTAGATGGGGTCGTGCACCGAACCGATGAGGGGGTCGGCGATGCCGCGCTCGTCGAACCGGGCCGTGGTGGCGTCCAGCTCAACGAACTTGGCAGACTCCTTGAAGGGCGACTGCAGGTTCTGCTTGGCCTCTTCCAGCACCAGGCGGGCGGCTGCCGTCTTGCCGATGCCGGGAGGGCCGTAGACCAGGACATGCTGGGGGTTAGGCCCGCAAAGGGCAGCCCTCAGGGCGCGGAGCCCGTCGGACTGCCCGATGATCTCATCGAAGGTCTGGGGCCGGGTCTTCTCCGAAAGCGGCTCCGACAGGGACACCTCGCGCAGCCGTTGGAGCTTGTCCAATTCCTTCTTGCTTTCCTTTTCCACGGCAACCTTGCTGCCCTGCTGGCTCTTGAGCAGGTTCCAGAAGTACAGGCCTATCACCACAGCGAAGAAAAACTGGATGAAGGTCAGGATGCTGCCAATGCCCATGCAAGCCCCTCCCTCACATAGTGAACGAGGTTAGTATCCCGCCGGGCAGATAACGTTATCCTGCGAAACAGCTCGGCCACGAAGCTGGAAACGCAGCAGCAGCGGCCCTTTCGGGCCGCTACCGTGGCGCCGTTTCAGCCGGCGCTCTGTGAGTTGAGTTCGGACGCGTCTTGCTCCGGCGGCGTCATGCCTCCCCCCTGGCGGTGCAGACCGCACAATCCTCAGCGCAGGGCTCCGGGTGGATCAGGACGGACGCACCCGGAAAGCGTTCCTGCAGTTCCGCCTCGATCTGATCCAGCAGGTCGTGGACGTAGCCCAGGGTCTGGGTGCGGTGCGCCACCAGATGGAGGTCGATGTGCCTTTCCGCCCCCGCCTTCCGGGTGCGCAGGTCGTGCCACTCCACGTACTCGGAAGCGTGTAGGTTGAGGATGCGGGCGATCTCCGCCTCCTCCTTGTCGGGCAGCTTGGCGTCGGTCAGGGGCACGATGGCCTGCCTCAGCAGGTCGAAGGCCGCCTTCATGATGAGCAGGGCGACGGCGATGGCCACCACCGGGTCCAGCCAGGGAAGGCCGGTGAAGTAGAGCAGCGACAGGCCGGCAAACACGCCCACCGAGGTGTATACGTCTGTGGACAGGTGCAGGGCGTCCGCGTGAAGGGCCATGGAGTCGGTTCTTCGGGCGACGCCCATCAGGTAGCGGGACACGCCCAGGTTGATGATGGCCGAGCCGCCCATCACGACCAGGCCCCATGTAACCTCGTGCACCTCGCCGCCGTAGCGCAGGCGGTGGTAGGCCTCGAAGATGATCCAGGCCGAGGCCACAAAGATCAGGAGGGCCTCGGCCGCTCCCGACAGGTTCTCAATCTTGCCGTGCCCGTAGCGGTGGGTCTTGTCGGCCGGCTTCGCGGCCTGGCCCACGGACCAGTAGGCGATGCCGGCGGCCACCAGGTCCAGGCCGGAGTGAATGGCCTCGGAGATGATGCTCACCGAGTGGATGGACAGGCCTACGGCCAGCTTCCCCAGCACCAGCAGGCTGTTGGAGAACACGGACAGGCGGGCCGCGCTTACACGAGGATCCACGCTATGACCTCCCGTCGCGGAAGCCCTTCTTCAGCTCGTGCCTGGAGAGGCTGCCGGCCCCCGCAGTACATCCTAAGGATACTCTCGCAGAGCCCGGCTTACAACGTCGCCGCCCGGCGACCCCGAGGGGACGCCGGGCGGCAGAAAGTGGGCGATGGCAAGCCAACAGCCAGTAGCTGGAGGAATGGCTAGCCG
>CALMNP010000302.1 GCA_937868875.1 uncultured Bacillota bacterium
CCACATATTCTGGGTGGGCCTGACTAGCGCTGCTGCAGGAACGCCTTCAGGCCCGGGAACTGCGCAGTGTCGCCCAGCTCCTCCTCGATACGCAGCAGCCGGTTGTACTTGACCACGCGGTCCGTGCGGGACGGGGCGCCGGTCTTGATCTGGCCGGCGTTGGTGGCCACGGCCAGGTCGGCGATGGTGGAGTCCTCGGTCTCGCCGGAGCGGTGGCTGACGACGGCGGTGTAGCCGGCGCGGTTGGCCATGGAGATGGCGTCCAGCGTCTCGGTCAGGGTGCCGATCTGGTTCAGCTTGATGAGGATGGAGTTGGCCACGCCGAGGCCGATGCCCCGGGAGAGGCGCTCGGTGTTGGTGACGAAGAGGTCGTCGCCCACCAATTGAATCTTGCCGCCCAGTTCCTTCGTCAGGAGCTTCCAGCCCTCCCAGTCCTCCTCGGACAGGCCGTCCTCGATGGAGACGATGGGGTAGGCCGAGACCCACTTCTTCCAGAACTCGACCATCTGGGCCGAGTCCAGGGTCTTGCCCTCGCCCTCCAGGACGTACTTGCCGTCCTTGAAGAACTCGGTGGAGGCAGGGTCCAGGGCGATGAAGGCATCCTTGCCCGGCTTGTAGCCGGCGCCCTCAATCGCCTTGACGATGGCCTCCAGGGCCTCCTCGTTGGACTTCAGGTCGGGGGCGAAGCCGCCCTCGTCGCCCACGGCGGTGTTCAGGCCGCGCTTATGGAGGACCGACTTCAGGGAGTGGAACACCTCGGCGCCCAGGCGCAGGGCCTCGCGGAAGGAGGTCGCGCCGGCGGGCACCAGCATGAACTCCTGGACATCCACGTTATTGTCGGCATGCTTGCCGCCGTTCAGGATGTTCATCATGGGCACCGGCAGGACCTTGGCGTTGGCGCCGCCCACGTAGCGGTAGAAGGGAACCTCCAGGGCCTCGGAGGCGGCCCGGGCGGCGGCCAGGGAGGCGCCCAGGATGGCGTTGGCACCCAGCCGGCCCTTGTTGGGAGTCCCGTCCAGTTCGATCATCAGGCGGTCCAGGGCCACCTGGTCCTGGGCGTCCATGCCCACGACCTCGGCGGCGATGATCTCGTTGACGTTCTTGACGGCCTGCAGAACGCCCTTGCCGCCGAAGCGGCCCTTGTCGCCGTCGCGCAGCTCCACAGCCTCAAAGGCGCCGGTGGAGGCGCCGGAGGGCACGGCGGCGCGACCCACCACGCCGGAGGCCAGGACGACGTCCACCTCCACCGTGGGGTTGCCGCGGGAGTCCAGGATTTCACGGCCATGTACGTTGATGATGGTGGTCACAGGGGTATCCTCCTCATTTATCTACTTGACGACCGGCGTCCCCTCATAGGTGGGCTGGGACATGTCTTCCGGCTCTTTGGTGGGATCGTAGGCCAGGCCGCCGGGGAAGCCGTGGCCGCCCGGGGGCAGGATGAGCGACTCGCGCAGCATCTCCGCCGGCTTTTCCAGGCCCAGCAGTTCCACCAGGGTGGGCGTGGCGTCGGAGAGGACGCCGCCCTCCCGCAGGCCGTAACCGATGTAGTCGTCGCAGACCAGGCAGCAAGGCACCTGGTACAGCGTGTGGTTTGTGTGGGCGTTGCCGGTGCGGTAGTCACGCATCTGGTCGCAGTTGCCGTGGTCCGCCAGGATGAGGGCGGCGCCGTTCTGCCGGCGCACGGCCTCCAGCACCTGATGGGCGCAGGCGTCCACCGTCTCCACGGCCTTGATGCCCGCCTCCAGCACTCCGGTGTGGCCCACCATGTCACCATTGGCGAAGTTCAGGACGATGAAGTCATACTTGCCCGAGTCAATGGCCTTTTCCGCCTCAGCCGCCACCTGGTAGGCGGACATCTCCGGCTGCAGGTCATAGGTGGCCACCTTGGGGGACGGCACCAGGACGCGGTCCTCGCCGGGGAAGACCTTCTCTTCGCCGCCGGAGAAGAAGAAGGTGACGTGGGCGTACTTCTCCGTCTCGGCGGTGCGCAGCTGTCTGAGGCCGGCCTTGGAGACGATCTCCCCCATGGTGTTGGTCAGGAACTGAGGCTCGAAGATGCGCGGCACGCCCACGAGGCTTTCATCGTACATAGTCATGCCGGCGAACTCCACGGGGACCTTGCCGCCCTTGCGAAGGAACGCGTCGAAGCCGTCCTGAGTCAGGGCCCGCGTGAGCTGGCGGGCACGGTCGGCGCGATAGTTGAAGAAGAGCACGCCGTCGCCCGGCTTGTAGGGCGTGGGCTTGCCGTCCGGCCCGGCGATGACGCGGGGCAACACGAACTCGTCGGTCTCGCCCTTGTCGTAGGCGTCCTGCAGGGCCGCCCGGGCGGAGGGGAAGGATGCGGCCTCGCCCAGCACCAGGGCGTCGTAGGCCTTCTGCTCCCGCTCCCACCGCTTGTCCCGGTCCATGGCGTAGTAGCGCCCGGAGATGGAGGCGATGCGGCCGCGGCCGATCTCCGCCAGCTTGGCCTCGATGCGGTCCAGGTAGGGGCCGGCGCTGGTGGGAGGCACGTCGCGTCCGTCCAGGAAAGCGTGGACGTAGATGTTCTCCACGCCGTGCGTGGCCGCCAGCTCCAGAATGGCGAGGAGATGGTCGATATGGCTGTGTACGCCGCCGTCCGAGCAAAGGCCCATGACGTGCAGGGCCTGTCCAGGCTGCCTGGCGGCGTTCAGCACCTTCTGCAGCACCGGGCTCTCGGCGAAGACGCCGGTGGTGATGGACTTGTTGACGCGCACCAACTCCTGATACACGATCCGGCCGGCGCCCAGGTTCAGGTGGCCGACGTTGGAGTCGCCCATCTGACCCTCCATGAGGCCCACGGACTCGCCGGAGGCGCGCAGGGTGGTGAAGGGATACTTACTGAAATACTCGTTCAGGTGGGGGGTCTGAGCCAGGGCCAACGCGTTGGCTTCCTTGCGGGGGTTTAATCCCACCCCGTCCAGAATCATCAGCATGACCGGCCGGCGGCG
>CALMNP010000303.1 GCA_937868875.1 uncultured Bacillota bacterium
GTGGGCACAGGCCAGACCGGACAGCCCTGCCCCGATAATGGCCACGTTCAACGGCATATCCCCCTCGCGTCGAATGCTGAGCGCGCCATAGTATCATGCCCGGCTCAAAGCCAGGCATGATGACGGCATATTCTCCCTGAAGGGGGGCCTCTACGTGTGTATCGGCTCGGAAGAGGATCTGGAGAAGCTGAAGCGCATCGGCCGCATCGTGGCCCTGACCCGCGAGGAGATGCTACGCCATGTCCGGCCGGGCGTCACCACGGCAGAGCTGGATGCCATCGGGGCTGAGGTCATGGAGCGCCACGGCGCCACCTCGGCGCCGAAGGCCGAGTACGGGTTCCCCGGCGCCACCTGCATCAGTCTCAACGACCAGGCGGCGCACGGCATCCCCGGAAGCACCACGGTCCGTGAGGGCGACCTGGTCAACGTCGACGTCTCGGCGGAACTGGACGGCTACTACGCCGACACCGGCGCCACGGTGGCGGTGCCGCCCGCGGCCGACGCCGCCTTAGCTCTTTGCCAGTGCTCCTACGACGCTCTGCTTCGCGGACTGGACCGGGCCCGCTCCGGCGTGCCGATTCACGGAATCGGCCGCGCCATCTACCGCGAGGCCCACAGCCGTGGCTTTACCGTAATTCGCAACCTGGCCGGCCACGGCATCGGCCGCAAGCTTCACGAGCCGCCGGACGTGTTCAACTTCTTCGCCCGGGGCGATGACCGGCCCCTGGAGGACGGCCAGGTCCTGGCCGTGGAGACCTTCGTCTCCGCCGGCGCTCAGCTGGTGATGGAGGACCCGGACGGTTGGGGACTGCGCACGCCGGACGGCAGCCTGGTGGCCCAGTTTGAGCATACCATCGTCGTCACGGCGGGCCGGCCCATCGTCCTGACGGCGCTTTAGGCGCCCGGCCGGCGATGGTCGTAACCACCTCCTGCCTCAGGCACGGAGGCGGTTGCCGCCGGCGTTCTGCGGCAGGATTTCGGCGACGTTCCGCGGCCTTCCGATATGGTAGCCCTGGGCATAGTCGACTCCCAGCTCCCGCAGCAGACGCAGGGTCTCCGCGTCGGCCACGAACTCGGCCACCGTCCGCATGTGGAGGCCGGCCGCCAGTTCCACCATGGCCCGCACGAGATGGCGGTCGACGGGGTCCTTCGCCAGGGTGCGGATGAAGCTGCCGTCGATCTTGAGATAGTCCACGGGCAGATGCTTCAGGTTGAAGAGCGAGGAAAAGCCCACGCCGAAGTCGTCCAGGGCGAAGCGGCAGCCCATTTTCTTCAGCGTGTCGATGAACTGCCGGGCCTGTTTGACGTCGGCGACGGCGGCCGTCTCCGTGATCTCGAGAATTAGCCGGCCAGGATCGACTCCTGTGTCCTGAATCTCCTGTTGAATCAGGCCCAGCAACTCGGGGTCTCCGAACGACCTGCCGGACAGGTTGACCTCCAGGCAGAGGTCCTCACCGTTGCGGCGCAGCTCCGCCATGGTGCGGATGGCCTGGCGCACCACCCAGCGGTCGATCTGCCGGATGAGGCCAAAACGCTCCGCCACATCCAGGAAGAGGGCGGGCTGAACCGGCCTGCCGTTCGGGGCCATCATGCGCAGCAGCAGTTCATACTGGGAGACCTCGTTCCGCTGCAGGTCCAGGATGGGCTGGTAGTGAAGAACGAACAGGTCCTTCTCCAGGGCTTCGCGGATGCGATGCTCCCAACTGCGCCGGGAAACGGCGCCTGCCTGCCAGTCCTCTTCCGGGCGGTACAGGGTGAAGCGGTTGCCACCGTTCTGCTTGGCATGGTACATGGCTACGTCCGCGAACGTCAGAAGCTCCTCGGCCGACTCGCTGTGTTCCGGGTACAGGGTGATGCCGATGCTGGCCGTGATGTGAATGGGCTGTCCCCTGGCCGGCACGGCATCGCGCTCGACCGCCTGAAGAATGCGTCCCGCCTCGCGCTCCGCCTCCACCCGGTCGGCATCCGGCATCAGCACGGCGAACTCGTCGCCGCCCAGCCGGCCGAGGATGTCGGTGTCGCGAAGGCCCTCCTTCATAATCTCGGCCACGTGAGCCAACAATTCGTCGCCGGCCCGGTGGCCCAGGCTGTCGTTGACGTCCTTGAACTGGTCCAGGTCCAGGAAGAGCAGGGCTCCCGGCCCGCGGAGACGGCGGGAGCGCGCCAACTGCAGTTCGAATTCCTCGTTAAGACGGCGCCGGTTGATGAGACCGGTCAGAGGATCGTAGTTGGCCAGTTCCACCAGTTGGGACTCAAAGTTCTTGCGCTGGGTGACGTCCTGAACCTGGAGAATGATGTGGTCGGGGCGGCCCGAAGGACCGTGGACGATGGAGGCACTGACCTGGGTCCAGACCAGGTGCCCCTGCTTGTGAATGTAGCGCTTCTCCACTTCCCTCAGGGCAACGCCGCCGGACATCATCTCCTGGAAGTCGTGCTGGTTGGGCTCGCGGTCGCCCTCGTAGGTGATGTCGCGGAAGGTGAGAGGCATCAGCTCCCGCTCGGTGTAACCCAACATGTCGCAGAAGGCCCGGTTAACGCGGAGCCAGCGGCCGTCCCGGCCCACCAGGGCCATCCCGATGGGGGCGGAGTGGAAGGCGCTGCGGAAGTGCTCCTCGCTCTGACGCAGGGCGTCCGTGGCCTGACGGCGCGCCTCCACCTCCCGGCGCAGATTCTCGCGCTCCTGGGAAAGCAGGTTCGCCTGGTTTCGGGCGCGGCGATGCAGCTGTCCGAGGCGGCCCGTGACCAGGCCGCACGTCATAAGCAGCGGAATGGTAAGCCAGCCTCGATTGAGAGCGGCGGCCCAACCGTTCAGCCCCACCAGCCGGAATAAGGCGACGTTCAACAGAGCGCCGCCCAGACCTCCGAGGACGCCCGCCAGGGGACCCACCTGCCAGGCGGCGACGGCCACGGGAAAGACGGCGAGGGACGAGGCCATGGCCCCTACGGAGCGGTGAATAGGCACGAACGCTAAGGCGTAGGCCGTAATCGCCCCCAGGGTCAGGGGCAGCGGCTGGGTCCACTTGAGGCGTTGTCCAGTTTCTTTCTCGGCAGAAATCATTATCAAAACACCTCTGTCATAAGGGGGTTGCCTGAAACAGGACCGGACCGGCCCACCGGAGAATTCCCTTCCGTCTCATGACTGTCGATGAAGCCCCCACACGCAGAACGGGAGGATGCCGGTGAGCACTGCCGAACGGAAAGCCCTGCCCTGGTGGCAGGTCCTGCTCCGCTACTCAGTTTTCGAGTCAGGCGACTCCGCTTGGTCCCTGATCATCGTCTCCACGTATTTCGGCACCTTTCTCCAGGCTGTCCTGAAGCAGCCGGGGGCCCACTTCGGCTGGGCCGTCACCGTGGGCGCCCTGGTCATCGCCCTGGCCTCCCCGGTCCTGGGCGCAGCCGCGGACCACAGCGGTCGGCGTCAACCCTACCTGCGGCTCTTCGTCCTGGGTGTGGTCCTGTTCACCGCCGCCCTGTCTTTCACTCACACCGTAGAGTGGGCCATGTTCTACTTCATTGCGGCCTACATCTTCGTCAACGGGGCCTTCACGTTCTTCACGGCCATGCTGCCTGCGGTCAGCAACGAGCGCAACGTCTCCGGCATCATCGCCATGACCGTGGGCATCGGCTATGCGGGCGGCCTGGTCTCCATGCTCACCCTGGGCCGCCTGGTTCCAACGGACGACCTGGCCGGCCGCGTCTTCCTGCCTATGGCCCTCATCTATATCGTCTTCGCGTTCCCGGCCATGTTTCTGTCGCCTGACTTCGAAACCCGCGCCGGGCGTGCCCTGGACATTGGCGCCGCCTACCGCCGCATCGGCCAGACGGTCCACGAGGCCCGGAAGCACCGCTATCTGTTCCGGTTCCTGGTGGGGGACTTCCTGTATGAAAACGCCGTGGCCTCGGTGATTACCCTCATGGGCCTGTATTCCCGCAACGTCATGGGATTTAAGGCCAGCGAGCTGACCGCCGTCTTCGGCCCGGCCATCGTTATTGCCATGCTCTCCGCCTGGGTGGTGTTCGGCCCCCTGGTGAAGGCCATCGGTCCCAAGAAGGCCGTCCTCGTGGACCTGGGCGTGTGGCTTGTGCTCTTCCTGCTGGCGCTGGTCATCGGTCCGGGCACGCGCCTCGACCTCGGCCCGGTTCACCTGGGCACCAAGGCCCTGTTCAGTATCGCCGTCGCCCCCCTGGCCGGCATGGGTCTGGCCGGCGTCTGGTCCTCCAGCCGCGTGCTCCTGACCGCCCTCACCCCGGTGGAGAAATCCGGCGAGTTCTGGGGGCTCTATAACCTGTCCGGGCGGACGGCCAGCGTCCTGGGCGACGCCACCTGGTCCGCCATCCTGACCGTGGTCGGCGAGACCCTCTTCGGCTACCAGGCCGCCATCGTGGCCCTGGCCCTGTTCGTGGCGGCAGGCGGCGCGCTCATCCTGACCCTGCCGGACGCCCGGCCCACGGCGGCCAACTTCCTTCAGGCCCCGGCCGCAGCGGCGGCCGGGGACTAACGCGGAAGGTCGACTCTGCTGCCCGCGACCTCATCGAACAGGAAAACACCTCGCCGAACGCCTTGAAGTGCGCCCGGTGAGGTGTTTCCGTCTCAGCGTCCTAGGTGCCTAGAACAGTTTGCCGACCCAGTAGAGAATGAGCCCGATAACTGAGAAATCGGTATCACCGAGAGTGTTGCCGGCCAGGGCCGGCTCCAGGGTGGTCAGCACGGGGGACAGACAGCCGGCCAGCAGGGTGAAGAGCAGGCCGTTGACGAAGCCCCCCAGGGCCGCCCCCTTCCAGCCTCCCGTGGCGTTGCCGAAGACGCCGGCCGTGCCGCCGACAAAGAAGTGAAGAGGCATAGAGGGCAGGATGAGGGTCCAGCCGGCGGCGCCCTGGATGAGCAGGACCACCAGGCCGCCCAGGGTGGAGCACAGGTAGCCCACCAGCACCGCGTTAGGGGCATAAGGAAAGACCGTGGGGCAGTCCAGGGCCGGCCGCGCCCCGGGGACCACCTCTTGAGCAATACCCCGGAAGGCCGACACGGTATCGCCCAGGATCATCCGCGCGCCCAGCAGGATGACGCCGATGCCGCCGGCAAACGTCAGGGCCTGCAGGAGGGACCAGAGCGGCCACCAGTCAGAGGAGAACTTGCCCGTCACCGCAGGCCCGGCGGCGATGGCCGCCAGCCAGTAAGCGACTGCCATCACCGCGCCCATGGCGACGAGGGGCTCTTTCAGGAAGCCCGCCCAGGCGGGAAGGCGCAGGTTCTCCGTGGATTCCCTGGGGTTGCCGACGAACCTGCCCAGATAACCGGCGGTCACATAGGACAGCGTCCCGTAGTGCCCCATGACGAAGGAGTCGCCGCCCGTGATCCTCTTCATATAGGGGCTGGTCAGGGCGGGGAAGAACACCGATGTAAAGCCGACGATGACCGCGCCGACAAACACCAGGGTCCAACCGTGGAGCCCGGACAGGCCCAGAACGCCTGTGGCCACGGTGGCCATGAAAAAGCTGTGATGGCCGGTGAGAAACACGTACTTGAGCGGCGTCAATCGGGCAATGATCAGGTTGACGATGAAACCGAAGAACAGGATGAGGGCCAGTTGCTGCCCGAATTTGTGCTGTACCAGAGCCACGAAGGCCCCGTTGACCGGAAGGGTGCCGCGGAGGCCGAACCCCTTCTCGATCAAGGTGCCAAGGGGGGTGATGGCGCTGGTGACGATACCCGCGCCGCCACCCAATATGAGAAAGCCGACGGTTATCTTCAGGGTGCCGGAGATGACCTGCTCCACCGGCTTCTTCTGAGCCACAAGGCCTATCAGAGCCACCAGACCTGCCAGGGTAGCGGGTTTTGACAGGAACTGGACGACCACGCCCATCACCGACACGGGTCACCCCTCCTCGTGGTTCACGCCGCGCCGGTGCGCGCCGTACGCCCCAGGCGCGGCCAGCGGCCTGCGCTCCTCTCCCCTACGAGGGTATGTCCGGTGCGGGTGGCACAGTCCACCGGAGGGCTCCGCTCCTAGCGGGTCCGGTAGCGCGGCTGGCCGGCCGGCGGGTAGAAGTACTCGAGCGGTTCGTCGAACGTGATGTAGTCCAGGTTCACCATGAGGAGCAGGTAGCGCCGGTGGGTCTCCACCTCCTCGATGATGATGTGGTCGCGTCCGGCGGCCTTGAGTTCGCCGCGGAACACCTTGGCCGGCCACTCAGGGTTGTTCTCGAAGGTCATGTAGATGGTAGCGACCTTGCCCAGGTTCAGCCGCAGGATGTTCTCAATGTAGGACTCCTCCATGGGGAGCTGGCCGGAAACAGCAGCGGCGGGGGCAACGGCCCTCGCGCCGGGCACCACGGCTCCAGAGGGAACAGGCACCGTCACCCCGCCGGGCGCACCCGGCGCGCCGTAGACGGCGGGCGCGTAACCCGGTGCCGCATAGGCGGGGGCCGTGTAGTAACCGCCCGGATAGGGCACGACCTTGGGATTGTACGGGTTGGGGCTGACCATCTCTCGCTGTCTCCTCCTCCGCGTCAGTAGGTTCCGAACACCGTCGGGCAGTTGCTGTACTCCGGCTGGAAGAAGCAATGGGCCTTGTACCGCCCGGCGTTGGGCTGGTTGTACCACTGCGCCGGGCACTCACCCGTCGGCCGGAAGAACCAGAGGGCATTCGTGGCGGGGTCATAGCGCTGGCCCTGAACCACCTGACGCGCCAGGCGGATCTCGGACTCTCTCGGGTGCTGGTAGAAGTAGGACTTTTGGGTCGCCTCAAAGCCGCCGGGAGACTGGAAGACCATCTGGGGGATGGTCCGGATGCCTTTGAAGTCCAGGCAGTTGGACCGCACGCGGTTCACTCCGACATTTCCTACCATCAGCATGCCGAGGTCGCCTTCCCCCTCAGCCTCCGCCCGCATCAGTTGGGCCAGGGTTCGAATGTCCGATTCGGTCGCCTTGATCACCGCCACAGCAGCGCCCCCTTCTCAACAAAGCACACTATAGAATACTGGCTGAAGCCGTTGTGTGACATAAGAAAAGCGACACCGCCGTTCAAACAACGGCAGTGTCGCTGGAGGGACGCGATCCGGCGCCCCGGCCGGCCCGCGTTACCGCATCACCTGTTCAACCAGCCGGCGGCAGTGCTCCGCCACCTCTTCCGGCGGAATGGGCATCCGGGCCACCCCGGTGTCAATGGCCGCCTGTGCCACGGCGGCGGCCACGGCCGGCGCCACGCGGCGGTCGAAGGTCTGGGGGATGACGTACTCCGCCCCCAGCTCAGCGGGCGATACCAGAGAAGCGATGGCCTGCGCCGCCGCCACCTTCATCTCCTCGTTGATATCGCTGGCCCGGGTGTCCAGGGCGCCGCGGAAAACGCCGGGGAAGGCCAGCACGTTGTTGACCTGATTGGGGTAATCGGAGCGCCCGGTCCCCACGACCCTGGCGCCGGCGGCCAGTGCATCCTCCGGCATGATCTCCGGCGTGGGATTGGCCATGGCAAAGATGATGGGGTCTCGGGCCATGGACTGGACCATCTCGGGCGTGACCTGGTTGGCCTGAGACAGGCCGACGAACACGTCGGCGCCTTTCATGACGTCGGCCAGCTTGCCCTTGTTCATGGCCCGGTTGGTCACCTGGGCGATCTCGTCCTTGTAGGGGTTCATGCCCTCGGGGCGCCCCTCGTAGATGGCCCCCTTGGTATCGCACAGCGTGAGATCCCGGACGCCCAGCTTCATGAGCAGCTTGGAGACGGCCATGCCCGAAGCGCCGGCGCCGTTGACCACCACCACCATGTTCTCCAGGCGCTTGCCCACCACTCTGGCGGCGTTGATCAGCCCCGCCGCAGTGACGATGGCGGTGCCGTGCTGGTCGTCGTGGAAGATGGGGATGCTGGTCTCCGCCTTGAGGCGGCGCTCAATCTCAAAGCAGCGGGGAGCGGAGATGTCCTCCAGGTTGACCCCGCCGAAGGTCGGTTCCAGGTACTTGACCATCTTGATGATCTCTTCCGGATCCTTGGTGGCCACGCAGACCGGGAACGCGTCCACGCCTCCGAAGCTTTTGAAGAGCAGAGCCTTGCCCTCCATGACCGGCATGGCCGCCTCCGGGCCGATATCCCCCAGACCCAGTACCGCTGTACCGTCGGAGACCACGGCCACCAGATTGCCCTTAATGGTGTAGGTGTAGACTTCTTCGGGATTTTCGTGGATGCGACGACAGGGCTCGGCAACACCGGGTGAATAGGCGCGGGACAGGTCGGTGAGATCGCGAACCTGGACCTTGCTGACCACGGACAGCTTGCCGTGGTTTCGCCGGTGCATCTGAAGGGCTTCCTGGTTGATCAGTTCCTTTTCGCTGATAGCCACGATCTACCCTCTCCTACGGCTCAAGGCCGACCGATTGGGGCGTATGCCCTGGCTCCCAACCCCACATTTCGGCGGGGGAAATCCCGATTCCTTCCTCCTGATCTTAATACCTGCTACTAATTAGGAATAGAGGGGCGGCAGGGTTTATCCTGCCGCCCCTGTCAGGCCTCCATGCTTCAAATCCGTCACTCCGCAGCGACGAATTCGCAGCCGGCGGTGGGGCAGAGTCAAGCCCGCCTGTAGAGCTTCTGCCCTTCGGCGTACTGGTCCCCGCCGTACATGTCGTGAATGACGATGGTGGGGAAGTCCTCCACGATGAACTCCCGCAAGGCCTCGGGTCCCAGGTCCTCGTAGGCCAGAATGCGCGACTCCTTGATGCGCTTGGCCAGCAGGGCGCCGGCGCCGCCCACGGACGCCAGGAAGACGCCCTTGTTCTCCACAATGGCATCCTTCACCGCCTGGGAGCGGTAGCCCTTGCCGATCATGCCGCGCAGGCCCTTAGCCAGCAAGTCGGGGGTGTATTTGTCCATGCGGCCGGCCGTGGTGGGACCGGCGGAACCGGCGGCCTGCCCCGGCTTGGCCGGGCTCGGACCGCAGTAGTAGATGATCTCGTTGGTCAGATCGACGGGAAGGTCCTTGCCCGCCTGAAGCAGTTCGTAGAGCCGCTTGTGGACCTGGTCGCGGCCCACCAGGATGCGGCCGGTGATGAGCACGGAGTCGCCTGCCCGCAGGTCGGCGACCTTCTCCTCCGTCAGGGGCGTGGTGATGCGCTTGACCGCCATTAGAGCGTCACCGCCTTATGCCGGCTCGCGTGGCACTGGATGTTCACGGCCACGGGCAGAGCCACGATATGAGTGGCAAAGGTCTCGATGTTCAGGCCCAGGGCCGTGGTGCTGCCGCCCAGCCCCTGGGGACCGACGCCGAGCTTGTTGACCTCGGTAAGCAGTTCCTCTTCCAGCTTGGCCACGAACGGATTCGCGTTCCTGCTGCCGATGGGCCGCAGGGCGGCCTTCTTGGCCAGCAGGGCGGAAATCTCGAAGTTGCCGCCCACGCCCACCCCCACCACCAGGGGCGGGCAAGCGCTGGGGCCGGCCTCGGCCACAGCCTTGAGGACGAACTGCTTGACGCCCTCCACACCGTCGCTGGGCTTCAGCATCTTGAGCTGGCTGGTGTTCTCGGAACCGCCGCCCTTGGCGGCCATGGTGACCTTGACCCGGTCGCCGGGAACGACCGTGGTGTGGATGAAGGCGGGCGTGTTGGTGCCGGTGTTCTTGCGCTCGAAGGGGTCGCCCACGATGGACTTGCGGAGGTAGCCCTCCCGGTAGCCGATCTCGACGCCCTTGTTGATGGCCTCGGTGAGGTCTCCGCCGACGATGTGGGCGTCCTGCCCCACCTCGACGAACACCACGGCGTAACCGGTGTCCTGGCACATGGGGACCTGTTCATTGGCGGCAATCCGGGCGTTCTCGACAATCTGCTCCAAAACGTCTCGCCCTACCGGCGACTCCTCGAGGGTGAGGACCTTGGTAAAGGCGCCCGTCACATCCTCGTCCAGAAAGTAGTTGGCCTCCTGGCAGAGCCGCGCCACCTCGCGGGTGATGTCCTCAGCCCTCACCTCGCGCACGGCGGTCTGCTGCATGTCCGGTTCCCTCCTCTTGGTTCAGGGCCTTATAAGGGGCTCCCCCAAGCGTGAAGCGTTTCACGCGGGATGGGCCGGACGCGCGCCGCCTGACTTCTACCGGGTGGCCCGGCCACTTGCCACGGGAGAATTCAAAGGCGAGCGCAGGAAATCCTGCTGCTCGCCCTGTTTTACAACGTTCCTAGAAGTTATCATACATATGATTGAAAATAGGGGTCAGCCGCGGCGGCGGCTGCACAACCAGCTCGCCCTCCAGGATGACGTCGCCGCCCTGGTTGGTCACCCGGCTGCCTATGACCGCCTCGTTCTCACGCTTGCGGAGAGCACGGACCTCCAGGTGTGCGGTCAGTTGGTCCCCCACCCGGGCCGGCGTCAACATCCGGTAGCTATGCGCCAGCGTGATGCTGCCCCGCCCAGGCAGGGCCTGACTGACGGCTCCAGCCACAAACCCCGCCACCAGGTTGGCCGGTGCGATGGGCCTCTCATAGCGGGTGCGCCCGGCGTAGTGCCGGTCCAGGTAGAGCGGGTTCAGGTCGCCGCTTACGCCCATATAGAGGAAGACATGCTGCTCCTCCAGCAGGCGCGTGTAATCCGCCTGGTCGCCTACACTCAACTCGTCCAAGTGCCTGCCTAACTGAGCCTGGGTCTGCTCCATGGCCTTCCGCCCTTTGCTCTCGGACTCTTGCTTCCATGCTATACTATACTGGGTTCACCGGCAACCAGTCTGAATTTCCTTGGAATGGCGCGGGTTTCTGCGCCATAGAGGCCAAGAGCCCCGGGAGGGAGATACCGTGCCTAAGACGGACGTCTTCGGGATCATCGGTCCGATCATGATCGGACCCTCCAGCTCCCATACGGCAGGAGCCGCGCGCATCGGCCGCATGACCCGGGCCATCTGCCCGGGCCGCCCCCGTTCCGCACGCATCACCCTGCACGGCTCGTTCGCTGAGACCGGCCGCGGCCATGGCACCCACCTGGCCCTGGTGGCGGGCCTCCTGGGGCTTCAGCCCGGCGACGACCGGCTCCGCCAGTCGCTGGACCTGGCACGCAAGGACGGCCTGGAGATTACCATCGGACATTCCGACCTGGGCAACGTGCATCCCAATACCGCCCGGCTGGATGTCATCGGTGAGGACGGCTGCCGCACTACCGTGACCGGCTCCTCACTCGGGGGCGGCAACGTGGTGATCACCAACATCGACGGATTTGAAGTTGAAATCTACGGAAACTACCACACGCTGGTCATCAGCCACGCCGATGAGCCCGGCATGCTGTCCCGCATCACCTCCCACCTGGCGGATGCGGGCGTCAATATCGCCAATATGAGGACATCGCGCAAGGCCCGGGGTCAGACGGCCATGACGGTGATTGAGACGGACCACATCATCACCCCCGACCTCCTGGAGGCGGTACGGGCCCTGCCCAACGTGGAGTCCGTGCTGGCCGTGCCTCCGGTCCGGTAGTCCTGAAGAGGGAGGCGGCGTCAGATGCAAGACTTCAACACCGTGCGGGAACTGGTGGAGATCGCCGAATTCAACGGAAAGACCCTGTCCGAGGTCATTCTGGAGTATCAGATGGGGACCTACGGCGAGACCCGCGACGTGCTGGTGCAGCGCATGCGGGACAACCTGGAGGTCATGCGCGAGTCCGTTGAACGCGGTCTGAACCAGGAGGAGCAGTCCCGCAGCGGCCTGGTGGGCGGGAACGCCCGCAAGGTCCGCGCCGCCCTGGAAGGCGGCACCCTGACCAGGGGGGGCAGGCTGGTCTCCGGCGGGCCCTTCCTGCGCGCCGCAATGCGGGCCATGGCCGTCAACGAGGTCAACGCCTGCATGGGCCGAATCGTGGCCGCTCCCACGGCCGGTGGCAGCGGCACCTTGCCGGGCGTGCTGCTGACCGTCGCCGAGGAGGTCGGCGCAGACGACGACGACCTGGTGATGGCCCTCTTCACCGCCGGCGCCATCGGCATGATCATCATGGAGAACGCCTCGATCTCCGGCGCCGCCGGCGGCTGCCAGGCGGAGACGGGCTCCGCCGCGGCCATGGCTGCAGCCGCGGGTGTTCAGTTGGCGGGGGGTACGCCGCGCCAGTCGGCCCACGCCGCCGCCATTGTGCTGAAGAACATGCTGGGGCTGGTGTGCGACCCGGTCGCCGGCCTGGTGGAAATCCCCTGCGTCAAGCGCAACGCCGCGGCCACGGCCCAGGCGCTGCTGGCCATCGACCTGGCCCTGGCCGGGATAGAGAGCGTCATTCCTCTGGACGAGGTGATCGTGGCCATGGGCCAGATCGGCCGTTCCATGCACGAGTCCCTGCGCGAGACGGCTCAGGGCGGTCTGGCCGCCACCCCCACCGCCCGCGCCATTGAGAAGCGGCTGGCCATGGAGATGCCCAACCCGGACGGGTTCTAGGGCCGGCCGCCGTAACGCCGGACGTTAATACTCTGTTCACATCCTGGTAACAGATTGCCAAGACAAGGCCCCGGAAGGGCGCCGGGGGTAAGTCCCCCGGCCCTCCGGGGCCTTCGTCTGCCTGCGCCCGCTATTCGTAGTTCGGAGGCGTAATTCCCTTCAGCCGCAGGTACACGTACATCTGTCCCCGGTGATGAATCTCGTGCCGCTGCCAGTCCTCCAGGAGCTGCGCGGCGCTGAACGAGCCCCAGTCCACCGTCCTGGGGCGGCTCATCTCCTCCTCGCTGAGGGCAGCCAGGAAAGCCTCATGTTCCGCGGTGGCTTCGACCAAAAGCCGGCGCACGGATGCCAGCGTGGGATAGGCCTGTTCTGTAATGCCCTGGTCCCATTGGAACTTGGTGCTGCCTTCCTTCAGAAACTGGACGAGAGACTTCTCCGAGGAGAGGATGTGCCGCGCCAGGCCGGAGAAGCTCATCGCCCCGTCCCAGGGCGCAAAGTCGCCGTGATCCTCTGGCATGGCCTCCGCCGTTCGGTGCGTCAGATTACGGGTCTGGCGCCAAAGCGCCAGTGTTTCATCCTTCGTCAGGGGCATGGGCAAAAGACCTCCTTCTGTTCAGCAGAACGTTCGTTCGCCTATGTTTCCATTATACCGGAGTCTGTCCCGGGCGCAAGGCGAACAGCGGAGGTCTGCCCTGGGTCCAATTCACGCCTCACCAGGGCGAAGATCTCCATCCACATGGAGGGCGTCAGCAGCCCGGTGCGGGTGTTCTGCTGGCTGGGATGATAACTGGCCACCAGGGTGGGCCGGCCAGGCAGGAGGTACACGGCGCCGTGCCTGAACACGAGACCGGCTCCTCCCAGGACGCCGGCCGTGGTCTCGAAGGCCAGCCGCCCCAGAGTCAGCACCACCTGTAACCTGGTCAGAAGCTCAATCTCGGCCTCCAGGTAGGGGCGGCAAGCCGCCACTTCCGCGGCCTGGGGCTTGTTCTCAGGCGGGGCACAGCGCACCGCGTTGGAGATGTAGGCATTGCGCAGCCGCAGGCCGTCCCCGGCGTGGTCCGAGTTGGGCTGGTTGGCAAAGCGGTGCAGGAAGAGGGCCGTAGCCAGCCACTGGCTGGACTCGTCTCCGGTGAAGAGACGGCCCGTGCGGTTGGCGCCATGGGCCCCCGGCGCCAGGCCGACGACCAGCAGGCGGGCATCCGGGTCGCCGTGGCCGGGCACCGGCCGTCCCCAGTACTTTTGATTGCGATAGGCCGGCTTCCGCTCCTCCGCCACCCCGGCGCAATACTGACGGAGCCGGGGGCATCTGTCGCAGCCGACCACCGCCTCTTGAAGCTCCCGGAGCGAAGAGTAGGCAGGCAGAACCATCACCTCTCCCCGCAGTATAGAAGAAAACCGCCGGCAGGGCCAGATGCCCCGGCTCACATCAGAAAGCCCACCGCGCCTAAGCGGTGGGCTTTCTCGCTATCTGATGTTCGATTGTCACCGGCGCCGGTTAGCCCGCGGCGTGCTCCTTGGTGTAGTTGAGCAGGCCGCCCTCCTCGATGATCTCAATCTGGCGCGGGGTCAGGTCGTGCTTCACCGTGAATACCAGATCCTTCGTCTCATTGCGGACGATGACCTCGGTGCCCGCGGCAATCTGGCCCTTGATGTCGTCAATGACCAGTTTGTCGCCCAGCTCGATCTTGTCGTAGTCGGCCTCGTTGGCGAAGGTCAGGGGCAGGATGCCGAAGTTGATGAGGTTGGCCTTGTGGATGCGGGCAAAAGACTTGGTGATGAGCGCCTTCACGCCCAGGTACATGGGCGCCAGGGCCGCGTGCTCGCGGCTGGAGCCCTGGCCGTAGTTGGAACCGCCCACGATGATGCCGCCGTTCTTGGCCTTGGCCCTGGCGGGGAACTCCGGGTCGACACGTACAAAGACGTGCTCGGAGATGGCCGGGATGTTGGAGCGGAGCGGCAGGATCTTGGCGCCGGCCGGCATGATGTGGTCGGTGGTGATGTTGTCGCCGACCTTCAGCAGGATCTCGCCGGCGATCTTCTCAGCCATCGGCCTGGCGATGGGCAGCGGCTTGATGTTGGGACCGCGCAGCACCTCCACCTGGTCCGGGGCCTGCGCGGGCGGCACGATCATGTTGTCGTCCAGCAGGAAGTGGTCGGGCATCTCGAACGTCGGATACTCGCCGATCTCCCGCGGGTCGGTCATATAGCCGGTCAGAGCGGCGGCGGCGGCGGTCTCCGGGGAAACCAGGTAGACCCTGGCGTCGGCGGTGCCGGAGCGGCCCTCGAAGTTGCGGTTGAAGGTGCGGAGCGAGACCGCACCGGAGTTCGGCGCCTGGCCCATGCCGATGCAGGGGCCGCAGGCCGACTCCAGGATGCGGACGCCGGCGCCGATCAGGTCGGCCAGGGCGCCGTTGGCGGCGATCATCTGGAAGACCTGCTTGGAACCGGGCGAGAGGCCCACGGAGACGGATGGATCGACGGTCTTGCCCTTGAGGATGGCGGCGACCCGCATGATGTCCACGTAGCTGGAATTGGTGCAGGAGCCGATGAGCACCTGGTCCACCTTGGTGCCCTTCTGCGCCTTCACGGTCTCCACGGCGTCGGGCGAGTGCGGCTTGGCCGCCAGCGGCTCCAGCTTATCCAGGTTGATGGTGATGTTCTCGTCGTAGGTGGCGTCCTCGTCGGCGGCCAGCGGCGCCCAGACCTTCTCGCGGCCCTGAGCCTTGAGGTAGCGGCGGGTCTGCTCGTCGGAGGGGAAGACCGACGTGGTGGCGCCGAGTTCGGCCCCCATGTTGGTGATGGTGCCGCGCTCCGGCACGGTCAGCGAGGCCACGCCGGGGCCGTAGTACTCGACGATCTTGCCCACGCCGCCCTTGACGGTCAACTGCCGCAGGACCTCGAGAATGATGTCCTTGGCGGAGACCCAGGGCTGGAGCTTGCCGGTGAGCTTCACACCGACCACCTTGGGAGCGGCCAGGTAGAAGGCGCCGCCTCCCATGGCCACGGCCACGTCCAGGCCGCCGGCGCCGATGGCGATCATGCCCATGCCGCCCGCTGTGGGCGTGTGGCTGTCGGAGCCCAGCATGGTCTTGCCGGGGGCGGCGAACCGCTCCAGGTGAACCTGGTGGCAGATGCCGTTGCCGGGACGGGAGAAGTAAATCCCGTGCTTGGCCGCGACGGTCTGCAGGAAGCGATGGTCGTCCGCATTCTCGAAGCCGGTCTGCAGCATGTTGTGGTCCACATAGCTGACGGAGATCTCGGTCTTGACCTTCGGCACGCCCATAGCCTCGAACTGCAGATAGGCCATGGTGCCCGTAGCGTCCTGGGTCAGCGTCTGGTCGATGCGGATAGCGATCTCGCTGCCCGGCACCAGCTCGCCCGAGGCCAGGTGGCTCCCCAGGATCTTCTGGGTCAGGTTCTTGCCCACGGTTTGACTCCTCCTCGCTGCGTGATGGCATTATACAAAGATCCAGCGTCGGCCCGGCCGGGCGGGGGGGACGGCCCCGCGGTCAGCGCGGGACCCCGCCGGTAGGCCGGCGCGGACAGGGACTCCTTCGTCGGGTGGTTCAGGACGGCTCAGGTGACCAGGGCCCGGCCCCACCTCAGGCGGCCGGCAGACGCGGCGGCTTCTCCGCCAGCAACAGCACCCGTCGCCGCAGGAAGGAGGGGCCATCCGGTCCCTCCTGGAACCCTATCTCCCGCCGCACCGCCTCCGGCGCCTGACGGAGACGTTCCAGGATCTTATCGTAGGTGCCTTCGGGGGCCTCGGCCAGGTGGTACCAGTCGACCAGTGACCGCCGGGGCGTCCATTCCTGAAGGGCGGTGACGATCAAGCCGGCGTCCTGAACCAGGCGGCGCCACTGGCTCAGGGGGAGCTGCCGGACATGGGACGGGTCGCGCCACCGCTCCACCTCGTTGAGCAAATCCGCGGCAGGACCGTACTCCGGGGTAGAGGGGTCGGCGATGCCCAGGCGACCACCGGGTTTCAGCACCCGGTAGGCCTCGGAGAGAGCCAGCGGAAGGTTGGGGAAGTGGTGCGGCGCCCGCCGCGACGCCCAGATGGTAAAGCTCTCGGCGGGAAAGGGAAGGCCCTCCGCGTCGCCCAGAACCCAGAAGATGCGGGGGCTGCCCTTCTCGCGCCGGAGCCGTTCCGCCTGCGCCAGCATCTCCGGCGTCAGGTCCAGCCCCACCACCTCGCGCGCTCCGGGCGCGACGCCCAGGCCGCTCGCGAGGGCGAAAGCGGTGTGCCCGCCCGCCGTGGCCACGTCCAGGGCCCGGTCCTGCGGCCCCGGGTTCAGCAGCCGCGTCAGCTCCAACAGGTCCGGGTCGGCGGCGAAGCTCTCGCTCCGCGCGTACCCCTCGGCCCGATGCCCAAAACTGCGGCGAACGGTGTCCTTAACTTGAGCGGCATCCACGTGCGGTTCCCCCTCGGATCTCTGTCTCACACCCAGCCCAGGCGCTGGGAGATGCGGTCGCAAGTCTGCCGGACCAGCGTCCCGTAGCGGGCTACCGCGTCCGGTGTGAAGCGAACAGCGGGGCCGGAGACGGCCAGGGCGGCCAGGATGCGGCCGGCCCGGTCGACGATGGGCGCGGCAACGGCAGCTGAGCCTGATTCGCGCTCCTCGATGCTGACCGCCAGCCCCTGGCGCCGAACCTCTTCCATCTGTCCCTTCAGTCCCTCGCGGTCGAAGCCCGCGGGGAGGTGGTCCACCGCCAGCACGCGCTGCCGGACGTCGTCCGGGGCGTAGGCCAGCAGGACCTTGCTGGAGGCTCCCACGTATAGCGGCATGCGCTCGCCCAGCTGCACCACCCGGCGTACGGCCTGAAGGCCCTCCGCCTTGTGGATGCGGACGCGTTCGATGCCGTCGCGAATGTAAAGGCTGACGGTCTCGCCGGTCTCGTCGCGCAGCCGCTGCATCTCCGGCGAAGCGACGGCGGGCAGATCGGCCGACTCGGGAAAACTGGCCGCCAACTCGAGTACCCTCTCGCCCAGGTGATAGCGTTCGGTAACGCCGTCGCGGCGAACAAAGCCCCGGGATTCCAGGGTTTGCAGAAGACGATGGACGGTACTCTTGTAAAGCCCCACCCGCTCTGCGATCTGGGTCACGCCCAGGCCGCCCGGCTGGCCGGCGAAACACAGGAGAACGTCAAGCGCCCTCTCCACGGAGCGGACAGTGGCCTTGTCGCCTGCTGCAGTCGAAGTGCTTCCCACGCAGATCCACCGCCCTTCGTTCCGTACAATAGAACACTGTTCTAATCTCTGCACACTGATTATATGACGTCCGCTGGTGACTGTAAATAGAAACGGATTCGACGAGGAACCGTCCGGGGCGTGGCGAACTCTGGAAATAGACGGATGATTTGATCGCGTTGCCGCCAGGGTGGCGCCGGGGGTGCCCTTTCTGACAACAGCCATTGTCACGATTAAGGCCTTGATCGTAAGCTACATCGGCCTCTCCACCGCGGCGCTGAACGGTTGGCGCTTCGGTCCGGAGGTGGGACTCTGGTGCGCCTTGCTGGTTCTGGCTGTGTTCAAGGCCACGGCGCCGGCCAGGCGCGGCTGGGTTCAGGCCGCCGTGACCGCGGTGGAGCTGGCCCTGGCGGCGGGACTCTACCTGGACGGCGCCGGCTCGCTGGCCAACGGCATTTTCACCATCATCGTCTGGGACACCGCCTTTGCCGGCGGATCGTTCGTCCAGATGGCCGCCGTGAGTGTCGTTTCCTGGGCCCTTCTGGCCGCGCTGCGGGTCTCCGTGTACGGCTCACAATTGGGGACCTGGCTGCGGTCGGTCAACGACCTGGTGACCATGGTCGGGGGCGCCGCCTTCTGGGTGATGGTCCGTCGGCTGGTGAACAAGGTGGAGCAACAGCACGACGAGTTGGCGCGGACCAACCTGGCTCTGTCCGAGGCGAACCGGTCGCTGGCCGACGCCAACCACCGCCTGGTAGAGCACTCCCACCGCGATGGCGTGACCGGGCTCCTGAGCTACACCGGGTTCAGCACGGAGGCCGAGGCGGCTTTGGCGGCTTCCCCCTGCGTCGCCCTGGTGATCCTCGACGTCAAGGGCTTCAAGGACGTGAACTACGCCTGGGGACGGTGCACCGGCGACGCGGTCCTGGCGGCCATCGCCCATCGTCTGAAGAAGGCCTCCGGGCCGGAGTACGTCCTGGGGCGTCTGATGGGCGCACAGTTTGCGGCCCTGGTTCCGGCCTGCGGCCTGGACGCCGCACAGGATACGGCGGCGCGACTGGCCCGGGTCGTCACCGACCAGGCCTACGTGGTCGCGGGCGCCCCCCACCCTCTCCGGTTGCACCTGAATTACGGCGTCGCGACCGTCCCCCCCGCAGGCGGCGTGGAGGAGCTGCTGCGGCACGCGGACGACGATCTGCATGCCGTCAAGCGCGAGGACGTCGTCCGTCGCCTGGAGGCGCGGGTGCGCGAGGAGCGTCTGGCGGCCCTGGGCGAGATGGCAGCGGGGCTGGCTCACGAGCTGCGCAACCCGCTGACCACTGTCCACGGGTTCCTGCAGCTCTACGCCCGGCGCAACCAGTTGGACCCAAACACCATGCCGGTGGTGCTGTCCGAGATGAACCGGGTGCGCACCCTGGTGGGCAACTTCCTGAGTTTCGCCCGCCCTGTCCAGCTCCAGTGCCGCGAGGTGGCCCTGGAGGAGCTGCTGCAACCGGTCATGGCCTTTCTCCACGACCGGGCCGCGGACGGAGTCGAGGTCGCCCACAGTATCCAGCCGCCGGACGCCTCAGCCTTCTGCGACCCGGGCGGCATTCGCCAGGTGCTCCTGAACCTGGCCGACAACGCCCTGGACGCGGTGCGCGAGCAGGGTACCGTCAGGCTGGTGGCCAGCGCCGCCGAGACCGGCGTCACCTTCGAGATGCACGACAGCGGCCCGGGGATTGAGGCTCCCGCCCTGCAGCGCCTCTTTGAGCCCTTCGTCACCACCAAGCGGCACGGCACCGGCCTGGGGCTGGCCATCTCCCGGAACATCGTTCAGGCCCACGGCGGCAGACTGGAGGCCGTCTCGCAGCCGGGAGTGGGTACGGTCTTCCGCGTCTGGCTTCCCGTCACAACCCACTCGGAGACCCAGGCATAACGAACGGAGGCTCCCATGGGGCCTCCGTTTACAGTCGCTCCTCCAGAAAGTCGCGCGGCACCAGGGCGCGCGTCGGGTCATGGGAAAGGACCGGGCGATGCCCGGTCCTTCCGCATTCAGGCTTGTCCCCTTACCAGACGCGGCGAGCGCCCCAATAGTGGCTGAC
>CALMNP010000304.1 GCA_937868875.1 uncultured Bacillota bacterium
TCGTCGTGGTAGCGAAGCATCAGGTCAGAACCAAAACCCCAGGCGCAGCGGTCCAACGGGCATTCCTCCTAAGCGTTGGCCTTTTTCGCAACGGCCTCGGCGGTTGGCGCGAAACGTGCGAAGGCGGTCCGTTGTCCAAAGCGGTGCACGAAAGATCCCAAGGAGGCGCACCATGCAGAGACGATTCGCCGTCCTGGCAGCCATCATCCTTTTCGCCTCCCTGCCCCTGAGCGCCTGCGCCCGGCCGGAACCTTCGACCGTGCACTCCACCGACCAGAGCGTCCCGCCATCGGGATCCGCGGTCGAAGACGCGGTGGTCCCGCTTCCCAGCCCGGCCGACTCCCCGACCGCCTTTGCCTTCCTTGCGGATGGCCACGGCTGGGTGGCCACGGGGCGGGCCCTGCTGACGACGGAGGACGGGGGCCACACCTGGACCCAGGTCCGATAGCCCGCCTCGGCTAAGGATCGAGGTACCCCACCAGATCGCGGTGCCAGGCTTCAGCCAGCCCTTCGGCCGCCAGCAGCTGCCGGAGGGCTTCTTGATTATGGCGCTCCCGGTGCCGAATGCGGTTGGCCCAGGCCACGGTGGGCGCTCCCTCAGGGCGCCGCACCAGCGTCACGGTATCCCTGGGGGTCACGTTCCCCTCCTCCAGCACCCGCAGATAGAAACCGGTGCGCAGGCTGTCCACCACCCGTTTCAGCATATCGGGCCGGCCGCTGCGGATGTTGACCTTGTAGCACGGAACCCGAGGCTGGGACACCTGGACCAGGGCCTCGCCCACCCTGTAGACGTCGCCGATACAGGCGGTCTCTTCGGTCAGGCCCTCCACCGTCAGGTTCTCGCCCAGGAAGGCTTGGCCGGGGTGTTTCCCCAGAATCTCTTCCCAGAAGGCGTAGTGCTCCCAGGCGTAAACCAAAGCCGCCTTGTCAGGCCCACCGTGGTGCTTGAGGTCGGCCTGCTGGTCGCCCTCGAAGCCAAGGCGACTCAGCCAGACGGACCCGTCCACGGGAGACTTGAAGAAGCCCGTGGGCACTTCCCGTCCCTCATACTCCCTGGGAGCAACCGCGCCGACCTGCAGCGAACGAACTGCGGCCACGGCCCCACCTCCATCTACGGTTTGAACAGGGCGCAGGCGAGTCCCCAACCAAAGGGCTCCTGCGCCTGGAGCCTGCCCCCCGGCGTCCCCAGGTCCGGTTCAACCGACCCGTCGCCGAGGGTCACGCCTCTCAGCAGGACCAAGCCGTCTTCCATGTGAAGCGCCGGCCTGCCCTGCCAGGCAACCGTCCTCGCGGTTTGCGACTGCACATCCAGGTCATCCAGCCGGGTCAGGTCGAACCGCTGTATGCGGGCCATAGTGTCTCCTCCTTGACCACGAGCAGCTCAGATGCCTCCGAAGAGACTCACCGCCGCTCGGATGGATCTCTTATACCCTTCGGGCATGGAAAGGGCTTCGACTTTCTGCGGCGTGAACCACCCAACGCTCCTGTGTTCGTGGCTCAGTTGGGCTTCAGCCACCTCGGAGGCCAGCTTGCACGAGTACGTGAGGATGAGGACCGACCTGCCCGGGAGCACATCGTAGACCCAGGCATCCAGGAGACCGGCCGGTTCTACCGGCAGACCGGTCTCTTCCCGCACTTCGCGCCTGACACAATCCCGCGGGTCCTCACCTGGCTCCAGTTTTCCGCCGGGCAGCTCCCACTCGTCCCGTTCGTTGAATAGCAGGAGGACCTCGCCCTGGCGGGCGATGACTCCCTTGACCGAAACGGGAAAGCGATGGTCCGCATGTGGGCCACCCGCTTGTGAACCGCCTGAGAGTGAGCGCACAGCAATTCCCCCCGGGACGTACTTTTCTCCGTTTACCCAGACGGTCCTCCACCCGTCCGGTTCCGTGGTTCCGGCGGGACCGGGACCCGTTCCCGCGTCGGGCAGGGCCGGGCCTACGGGGGGAATTCTTGGGGTTATGTTCAAGAGCCCGCTTCACTGGTAGAATGGGCGTAGTTTTCCGTATCTCAGGAGGAATGAAGGCCCATGCGAATCTCTCCCCCCTAGCGAGCCCCTAACACTGGTGCAAAGAATATTGGGGAGGATTTTCTGCATGGGCTATGCCCGTTTTTTGGCGTACGCGCTATTCAATGGCGTACGCCTCGACCGTTGGGTCTGGATGGTGTTCCTTCTGTCCCGCGGCTACTCGATGGGTCAGGTCGCTCTGGCCAAGGTGGTCTTTGACGTGACGGTTCTGGCCACCGAGGTGCCGACTGGCTACCTGGCCGACCGCTTCGGCAAGAAGCCCTTCCTGGCGGCCGGTTCGCTGACCGGCCTGGCCAGCGCTCTGGTGTTCATTCGGGCGCATTCGTTTCTCCTGGTCGCCGTCGGCATGGCCTTGCGCGCTCTGACGTATACGCTGCCGTCCGGTTCGGACCGGGCCTACCTGCATGACGCAGTTATTCACGCCGGTGACTGCGATCGGTTTTCGCAGGTTCTGTCGCGATACGCATCGGCGGGCGCCCTGGGCCTCTTCATCGCCGGACTGGTGGGAGGCTTCCTGGCCGATCATTCCTGGACCCACCTCTACGCGGGGGAGGCTGTCTTTGCTTCCATCGGGGCTCTGGTAGCCCTACAGCTGCCCAGTGTGCCGTCCATCCCGGACGAAACAGGGTCCGAATCAGAGAGGGCGGCGGGTGTCTGGCACTCCTTACGGTCCCTCCGCCTCCGCGCGGGGCTTCTTGTACTTGTCGGCATCGCGGCCCTGTACTGGTCGTCAGGAACGGTGAAGTTCCTGCTGGCCCAGCCCCTCCTGAGCCGGCGTGGCCTCGGGCCGGGATGGATCGCCGCGGCGCTCTCAGTAACCGACCTTCTGACGGTGGTGGGGGCACGGATTGCAGCCAGGCTCTCCGGCGGGACCCGCAGGAGGGCCATTCCGTGGCTGGCCGCCGGCGAGTCGGCGCTTACGGTGCTCCTGGTCCTGCCGGCCCTGGCCTCCACCCTCTTCGCCCTGGCCTCCTCCCAGGTGTTGGGCGCTGTGACGGGTGTCGTCCTGGACAGCCGCATCCTGGATGAGGCACCACGGGCCTTGCGCTCGACCCTGATGTCGTTGGTGAGTTCGTCAACCTCCCTGCTGACCATGGCCATCTTCCCCGTGCTGGGCGCCGTGTCGGACCGATTCGGCCTGCAGACGGCTCTCCTGTCCGTTACCGGCCTGTTCGCGGTAGTAGCCATTGTGGCGTTGAGCCTCGCCGGCTTGGAGTCCGCTTCGCCCGAGACCGCATGAGGTGTATCTGACAGACATAAAGGCGGCCGGGGGCGCTTGCCCCCGGCATCTTCCCTTGACAGTCGGCAAGGCCTTGAAAGATGCAAGAACGGGACATGCCTTGTCATGTCCCGCTTTTCCTTGCTCTTACGGTGCTGAAAGGAACGTCAGTCCAGGATCTCCCCGATGTCGCCGTCCTTCAGGCCGGCGGCGTTGGCCTCGTCGGTGTCTACATGCATCTCCAGGGCGTAGGTGGGATGGACCCGGCAGATGACGTCGTCGAAGGTGA
>CALMNP010000305.1 GCA_937868875.1 uncultured Bacillota bacterium
ATGCCCGCCACCCAGAGGAAGGCGGCGACCAGCTCCACGGTCCAGTAGCCGAGGGGAAACGCCCACTGGTTCTCCAGACCGTAGACGCCGAGGATCACCAGTGCCAGGGCCACGTTGACGACGGCCGGCGGCCAGGCGCCCAGAAACAGCCAGGCGACGATCGTCAGCACGTTCACCAGCAGCGAAGCAAGCATACCCCGGAGGAACTGCCCGATGCCGCGCGTCCGGTCGCGACCCGTCTTTCTTCCGGGCGGCAGGGGCTCATCCGTAAAGGCCCCGTCCTGCTGCACCATGGCCATCGCCTCACTCGACACAAGTGGCCAACACGGCCCCACAGATGTCCGGATTCCAGCCACTCCTTGTTGCGGGCCAGCTCGTCCATGACCTCGTCCAGGCTGGAGCAGTGGCAGCCGCGGTCCAGCACGGCGCCGGCCGCCGGCTACGGCTGGACGAGGCGGTCCAGCTCACCGGCGGTGACCCAGGTGACAAAGATGTCGGAGCGCCCGCGGTGCGGCCCACGCTGCTGTTCCCCCGCCCCCGCGGGGCGGTACAGGCGGGCCAGCCACCGCATGTACAGGGCCAGCCACCTGCGGCCGGGGCTGGAGGGCAGCCGCTCCACGTGAAAGCCCAGCCCGCGGGCGCCGAAGGCCAGCAGGCTTGTTCCCACCACCCCGGCGATGGGCTCCGGCGCGTCATGCATGGCCTGATGGAGCAGGGGCAGCTCCCGCCGGAGACGCTGCCGAATGCGGAAGGCGGCCTCCGTGCCCGTCGCCCCCAGGTCGCCGATAAGCCGGTTGTCCAGGTGAATCTCCAGCACCCGCGCACCCGGCGCCAGGGCACGTTCGCCCGACCCCAGGGGCCTGCCGCGGTAGGTGACGGTGCGCACCCGCAGCAGACTGCCCGGGCCTACCGGGCGCAGCCCAATGAGGCGCGCGAAGAGGGCCTCGTAGCCATCCCAGAGCCGTCGAACCCAGGTCATCGCGCCTGGCCCCCCGGACACCGTTGCGCCTTGCGGCCCACCAGAAAGAACGTGGTCCGCACGCCGAACCCCCCCAGAGTCTCCAACACCGGGAGCGTGTACCGCGGATCAGGCCCATCGTCGAAGGTGAGCGCAACCGCCCACGCCCGGGCGAGCCACTCCCAAATCATCCTATCGCTCTCCCGAAAACCGTCGTCCGTGGGCCCCAAGGCCTCCTCTCCAAGCATATTCGATACAAGCAATTCCTAACCTTCGTAGGCTGCTCTAGGCTCAAGCACTCGGCTGCCCTCGCCCTGCGGTCTACGATGAACCCGCTGGCGAAGGCGGTCACGGCGTACACATCATCATCAGGGAGTAGTCTGGGCCAGCACCAGCCCGGGCCGACAGCGGGCCTCTCCCTGCCACATAG
>CALMNP010000306.1 GCA_937868875.1 uncultured Bacillota bacterium
GTCAGCGCCAACCTGGAGGCCGACCCCCGGCATAACGAGCGCCTGCTGGAGCGCTACAGCGAGCGGGTGCCGCTCTACCGGGGCTAGCTGCGTGGACGGGGTCCCTGCACGGCGGTGCGGGAGGGCCCTTATCACCACTTCCGCGCGGGGCAGCTTGTGTGCGGCAAGTAAGTTTGTTCTTGAGCAGGTCCGCACCTTCACGTTGCCCGGGGCGTGCTGTTGAAGGCGGCCGGGGGACGAGCCACCGGCCGTTCTGTACCGTACGGCAGGGGAACTGGCCTTCGGCCGCCGAATATCCTCCACCAACATACCCGGGGAGGTAAAGCATATGGAGGCTGCAGCCCAGCACATCCTGTTCATCCTCAACGACGCGCCCTACGGCAGCGAGCGTCCCTACAACGGGCTCAGGGCCGCCCTCAACGTAGTCAAGCATGAGGGCGCCTCTGTGCGGATCTTTATGACCGGCGACGGCGTGCTTTGCGCCAAGTCGGGGCAGAAGACGCCGGACGGTTACTACAACGTGGAGCGCATGGTCAAGTCACTGGCGCGCCGCGGCGAGGTAGCCACCTGAGGCAGTTGCTGCGAGGCCCGCGGGCTCGGGCCTGAGGAGCTGGTGGAGGGCGTCCGAATGGGAAGCCTCGACGTGATGGGTGAGTGGATCGTGGCAGCGGACAAGGTGCTGGTGTTCTGAATACGGGTGTTTTTTAATGACGAGGGCGCGCCGGGATGTACCGGCGCGCCCTCGCCCCTCGACGTTCTCCTGCCAGAATTGCCGATACGCCTCCCGCACGCGAGAGATTGCCTCCTTCTTCATGGCGACAATCTCCGCCGGCGTCTTTCCGGCGACGTCATAGGAAGTACGGTTGGCTGCCTCGTTGCAGAAGCGACAGGCGGTCACTTTATAGTCCGGGTCTTCTCGCCGCGGGTGGCCCTTGGGCAGCAGGTGATCCTCGGACAATCAATCAACGTGCTCAGGTACCAGGGTCCTTCCGATCAGGGTAAAGTGGTGATCGAAACCAAATACGACGACACTGCGCGGCAGGTCGTCGAGCAGCGCCAGGCTCACGGCATCGGTGTAGGAGAGGTCCTGGTCTCGGAAGCGGCGTAGAGCCTGGCGCGCTCGCCGATCCAGGGCAGGATCAGGGTAGTGTACGTGCAGGTATCCCTCTTCCACAGCCCCTTCGACGGAATCGAGGAAGCGCGCTGCTGACAGATACCCAGTCTTGTAACGGAGCCACGTGTACGACTCTGCGATGACCAGTTCCGTGGTGAGGCGTTTTACGCCTGAGCCAAGAGCGGAGAAGAACTCAGCCGCCAGGCGGTGATGGCGATCATCTCCGTGGGCTAGTGCGATGAAGGCCCCGGTGTCGATGAACAGCGCGTCATGCCCGGTCATAGATGTCCCGGTCGTGACGCTCAGCCCCGTCTCTCGGCCCCCCGGAGGCGATTCCGACAATATCGAGCAACGGATCCCGCCGTGGCCCCTCCTGCGTGCGCAGGTACTGTTCGAGGGCTTCACGAATAACGTCCGCTTCCGTTCGGGATCCCCGACCAGCAATGCGCTTCAGAGCATCATCCTGCGCCGGGGTGATATAGGTCTGCTTCCGCACCAGTTTGCCCACGCGAACCACCTCCGTGATGTCATCATACAACAGCATGACATCGCTGTCGAGTTCGCATCTGAGACAGCAGCCCGGGACCCGGCGGTCCTCGACCGAAACAAGGTAGCAGTCCGGGGTGACGCCGGGTTTCGGCCAAATACGGCCATCATCCAGAGGGATGTGGAGGTGCCATCGGACTCGATCAGCGGCTCAAGTTTTTTGCGCTCCTGGTAAGGGACCCTCTCCCACTCGTAAATGGGCATGTCTGTCCGATCGATGACCAGTCTCGGAAGAATTCGTCTAAATAGCCAACATCCAAGAAGGATTTCCACAATGCAGGCTCGAAGAAAAGATATATCAACGTATCAGCATAACAAGATAGCCTTTGCCCATGGGTTGCGTCAACACAGGGGGAACGTGATGAGTCAGGCAAGGCAGGTCACCATCGACCGGTCCAGCCCGATGCCGTTGTATCACCAACTGAAGGAACTCCTTCGCAACGAGATCAAACAGGGCATGCGCCCCGGCCAGCAGTTGCCGACGGAGCAGGAGCTGATTCAGCGCTATCAGCTAAGCCGCATTACCGTGATCCAGGCCATCAAGGCCCTGGAGCAGGAGGGGCTGGTACAGCGCATCCGCGGCAAGGGCACTTTCGTCTCCAAGCCCAAGATTGAACAGCGATTATCCAAGATCTTCGGCTTCACGCAAGAACTCCAGCAGCGCGGCATGCAGCCGGGTACACGTCTGATCAGTGCGGAGCAGGTGCATGTACCGGCTCATATCGCCGCCGAACTGGAGGTGGCCGCCGACTCCAAGGCCTGGGAGCTCCGTCGTCTCCGGCTTGCCGATGGCGAGGCCATTGCGATCCAGACGGCCTATATCCCGGTAACCTTGTGCCCTGGCCTGGACGTCGAGAAGCTGTCCCAGTCACCTTCTCTCTATCGCCTCTTGAGGGAAGACCACGGCCTTGTGGCCACGAGAGCCCGGGAGTCCTACGTTGCCGGCGTTGTCAGTGATCCCAAGGAGGCCAGGCTTCTGCAGTCCAGAGTGGGGACTCCGGTCCTGCTGGCCACGCGCACGACCTTCGACGCCAAGGGGCGCGCCTTTGAGTATGTGGCGTCCATCCTTCGTGGCGATCGATATACGCTCTACGTCGATCTCTACGAGCCATCAGCCGGGCAAGGGGGGAAGTAGAGGCTCAAGCACACGGGCAGGAAGTCTTTCTGTGAGTCCATCCGCAGCCATATGAGGAGGGGGTTCCACGTGAAGCGTCTGTCTCGTTTGCTGGCTGTTCTCGTTGTCGGCGCCGTGCTGGTCTTGCTGGTCGGGTGCGGTGGGCAGAAGCCGGCTCCCACCGGCAGCACTGCCGGAGATGCCAAGCAGGTGACCATCAAGATCGCCACCCACTGGGGCCAGGACTACTCGGTGGAGGAGCTCATGCCCTACATCGAGGAATACCAAAAGCTGCACTCCAATGTGAAGATTGAGTACGAGGCCGTGCCCTTCGGCGACTACCTGAAGAAGGTCCAGGTCTCCCACCTGTCCGGCGAAGCTCCTGACATCTACCACGTCTACTCCCTGTGGGGCGTTCAGCTCTCTCGCTCCGGCGTCATCGCCGAGGCCCCGCAGAACGTGCAGGACTTCGTGAACAAGGAGTACGTGCCCGCCTCCATCGCCGGCGCCTCCTTCGACGGGAAGCTGTGGGGCATCCCCACCGAGATCGACAACTACCAACTGTATTACAACAAGAAGCTGCTGGCCGCGGCCAACTTCAAGGAGCCGCCCAAGACCTGGGAGGAACTCTACACCCAGGCCAAGGCGATGACCAGGCGCAATGCTGACGGCACCATCGACGTGGCGGGCATCTCCTTCATGAAGGGCTGGGAGTCCGCCTACACGCACCCCTTCGTGGCGCTGCTGCGTACGAACGGCGGCGAGTTCCTCAGCGCCGACGGCAAGAAGGCGGCCTTCAACAGCCAGGCGGGCGTGGAAGCGTTGGAGTTCGAGGCCAAGCTGTTCAAGGACAAGCTCACTGACCCGTCGCTGGACTATGAAAAGCTTTTCCCTGCCGATAAGGCCGCCTTTGTCATCATGGCCCCGTACTGGAAGAACGGACTCAAGAAGACCATGGGCGACAACTTCAGCAACGTCGGCATAGCCCCCATCCCCGCGGGCAAGAGTGGCCTTCCCAACACCACCGGCTACACCTGGTTCTTTACGGTGGACAGCAATTCCAAGGTCAAGGACGAGGCCTGGAAGTTCCTGCTCTGGCTGAACGGTGCCAAGAGTGATACGGACAAGAACTCCCGCCTCGGCACCTACCTGACCACCCTGGGCGTTGTCCCCGGCCGCATCGGCGACCAGCAGAATCAGCCGGGCCTTCAGGACAGCTTCAGCAAGCCCTTTGTGGACGCTCTCCAGTACACCAAGCCGGAGCCCAACCTGCCCCAGGGCCAGGAGATCAAGACCGAGTTGGCCCGTCAGATCGAAGAGGTCTGGTACGGGCGCAAAGCGCCCAAGGCCGCCCTGGATGACGCCGCGGCCAAGGTGAATGAAATTCTGTCCCAGCAGTAAGCGAGTAGAGGCCGGGAGGGCCGCCCCGAGACGGCCCTCCCGCGTTCTGGGAGGAATCCCATGAAAGGTCAGCGTCACGCCGGCTCCAGCCGCTTTACGCCCTACTTCTTCATCCTACCTGCCGTCGTCTTTTATGCTATCTTCTTCCTCTTCTCCATAGGATTCGGTCTATGGGTCAGCTTCCGCGAGTGGGACATGCTGACTCCCCTGGACAAGACGCGGTTTGTGGGCTTGAGCAACTACGTGTACCTGTTCACGAAGGACGACCTCTTTTTGCCCGTCCTTCGCAACACGCTGGTGTTTGCCATCGGCTCCGTGCTCTTCAGCACAGCCATTGCCCTGCTCCTGGCGGTGGCGCTGCAGAACAACCCGCGTCGCGGACTCTGGCGCACCCTTTATTTCCTGCCCATGGTGACGTCCGTGGTAGCCATCGCCAACATCTGGCGCTACCTCTACGACCCCAACTTCGGCCTCTTCAATGGTTTGTTATCGCTCTTTCACATCCCAGGCCTGCGATGGATCGACTCCACCGCCCTGGCCATGCCCTCGCTCATCGCCGTCTCCGTCTGGGCAACCATCGGTGGCGCGTTGCTCCTATTCGCCGCCGGGTTGGAAGGCATTCCGACGATGTACTACGAGGCGGCCCGGCTGGATGGCTGCTCCGGCTGGAACGAATTCAGGCACATCACACTGCCGCTGTTACGCCCGACTCTGCTGTTCGTGCTCATCACCGGGTTCATCAATGGGCTGCAGTCCTTCGCCCTGACCATGATCATGACCGGCGGCGGTCCCGTCAACAGCACGCGGGTTTTGGCCCTGTACATGTACGAGACGGCCTTCCAGAACTTCCGCATGGGCCGGGCCTCGGCCATGGCCTTCGTCCTGTTCCTCATCATCTTCCTCATCACGCTGCTCCAACTGCGGATCTTCCGCAGAGGCGGCGTGGAGGCGCACTAGGGGGAGGGGCGTCAGAATGAAACGGATGAGTCGAATCCTCAGCGCCCTGATCATCCTGGTCGGCAGCCTGACCATGCTCATTCCCTTTGTCGACATGACCATCGGCGCGCTCCGCACCCGCCAGGAGTCCATCTCCGTGCCCCTGGTGTTCTGGCCGCGGTCGCCGCAGTGGCAGAACTTTGTGGATGTGCTGCATTCCCTGCCCATGGGCCGGCTCTACCTGAACAGCCTTATCACCGCCGGCGGAGTCACGCTGGCCGTCCTGGTGACCAGCGCCCTGACAGGTTTCGCCCTGGCCAAGTACCGCTTCGTGGGGCGGGAGGGATTCTTCCGCTTTGTGCTGGGGACGCTCATGTTTCCGCAGTTCGTCTTTCTGATTCCCGTCTACTACCTGATGAAGCGCGTGCCCCTGGCGGGGGGCAACGATCTCCTGGGCATCGGCGGCTCCGGTCTTCTCCACAGTTACGGCGCGCTCATCCTGCCCTTCATGGTCAACGGCTTCGGGATCTTCCTGATGCGTCAGTTCATCATGGACATTCCCGACGAACTCATTGAGGCGGCTCGCATTGACGGGTGCTCGGAGCTTCGCATCTTCACTCATATCGTGCTGCCTAATCTCAAACCGGCCATGGCCACCCTGGCCATCTTCATCTTCCTCGGCCAGTGGAACGAATTCATCTGGTCGATGATCATCACCACCTCGGCGCAAAAGCTCATGACCCTGCCAGTAGGCATACAGTTGCTGCAAGGTCAGTTGGACCCCGTGCGCACTGACCTGCTGATGCGAGCCG
>CALMNP010000307.1 GCA_937868875.1 uncultured Bacillota bacterium
GAGATTTCTGCCTGTCTCGTGGGCTCGGAGATGTGTATAAGAGACAGCTACCGGACTTAATAGGCTTATCGGCATGCACATTAGGCGCCTCATCGAGAACAGGTTCCTATTCTTCATGTCCTTAGTAATAGCAGCACTATCGCTGTTCGACGTTTTTATGAGTGCAATCCTGGAAGTCCACTTACTCAAGCAACATCACTTCACTGTTGCCCAACTCGGTTTACTCTTGAGCATTTCGTCTTTGGTTCCAATAGCCCTGGCTATGCCCGTCGCAGCCGTAGTAGACCGAGCAGGAAGAATTACGCCCCTCGCTCTTGATGCTCTGTTCATCGGGGGCGGCATCTGGGGTCTGTCCTTTAGCCCACTGCCATACTGGGTTGTCGTTGGGCTGATGGCTTCCATTCTGTTGGGGCTATCCTTTGCCAACTCGGCCATCACAACTCTGTACGGTGATCTGACTCGGCCGTCCGTCCGAATGAGCGAGATGGAGGCAGTGGGAACGATCAGGACAATCGCCGGGGCAGTCCTAGCCTTAGTGGTAGCGCGTTATTACGACAGCTTCCCCGTCCTAACTGTCAGGGCAATTGCAGCCGTTATGGTAATGGGCCCAGCCTTTCTGGTCGTCCTCGACCTAAGTCAGCGAAGGGCACGCAAGCATCCAGAGCAAGATACCAACGCGATGAAGCCCGTGGCCCCGACTGTTTGAGTACAACCCCTCTGTGTCAAGATGAAGGAGACACCTGATCCCCCTCGAAATTAGGGTGCTGAGGGCGGAGAAAGGTGAGACGTCATGGAGCCGAAGAAGACGGTGGGTACAGAGAACGACGCAGTTGTGAGCAAGGTGGTGCGACTCAGGCTATCGCCTGGTGCTGAGCCATCCGGTGGTTCTGTTCTGCCGGACCCAGAAGTGCCAGACAGGCCGGTTCGCCGCAGGTTCACGGCCGAGTACAAACGGCGTGTCTTGCAAGAGGCGGACCGTTGCCAGCCCGGGGAACTGGGCGCATTGCTCCGACGGGAAGGGCTGTCGCTGATCGTTGAGCTGGACGCGGCTGGCGTCTCGCAGACCGTTACGTAAACGGCGCATGAGCCTGATTGGAGGAGAATGAATGAGCGTAGCGCCCAGCCATAAGTGCCGGGTGACAGGAGAGGAACATGGCTAAGGCTGTCTTGCTCGAACCTGTTCGTTGCGATTGTAGTCAGGACCATCAGCGCGTTACTGCCCGACTCCGTGAGCGGAAGCCGTGAACGAGGCTAACAGAGCAGAGGCCGACGAATCTGACCCCGAGCAGGATCTCGCCTGACGATCTCAGCGACGTCCAGGGCATCTTTGAGGGCGCCGACTATCCCCAGTGCCGCCACGGCCCGCGCAATTACCAATTGGGGGGAACCAATGGGGTTCACCTGCGCGCTGTTTGCATAATCTGGTGTTCAGAAGGCATAGGCGGGAACGGCGAGGAGGGGCGGGCCATGGCCGGAGCTTTCGGTGCTATGCCCTTTGGGGGTTCCATCTGCCTCACAGGCCTGGTTGAGCCGGCACCGCTCACCAGCCTGTTCATCCAGGGAACCCATGTGCTACGGGACGTATCACGGGGGTAATACTGGCCCTCCTGCGCTCGGAAACAGTAACCTGGCAGCCCTGGAAGGCGGGGTGGCCACTGTATGCGGGCTCCTTGAGGTCACATTCAGCGCCATTCATGGGCGTCAGGCGGTACTGACCGTTCCTGGCCCAACCCCTGTTCGCGGCACCTGGGATGTTCGGGTTTCCTCCGCTCTTCATATAGACAAAAGGACGCCGCCGGGGCTGGTTCCCGGCGGCGCCTTCCATTGAATCGCGAGGGGTTAGTAGAACTGGGACGCGAA
>CALMNP010000308.1 GCA_937868875.1 uncultured Bacillota bacterium
TCCACAACCTGTTCCAGAACGGCGCCGCCACCCTGTCGGGCGTCGTGGAGATGTACTACGAGAAGGTCCGCCGCGGCGAGATTGAAGCCCCGGCCGGCGACGAGCTTACCTTCGTCATGGTCACCGGCGACGGCGGCATGGACATCGGCATGGGCCCGGCCATCGGCACCGCCCTGCGCAACCACAAGATGATCATTCTCGAATACGACAATGAGGGCTACATGAACACCGGCGCCCAGCTGTCCTACTCCACGCCGATGGGCCACATGACCTCGACGTCTCACCCCGGCCAGACCTCCTTCGGCAAGACCTTCCACCACAAGGACACGCCGCAGATCATGGCCGCCACCAACATCCCCTACGTCTTCACCGGCGTCGAGGCCTTCCCGCAGGACCTCATGAAGAAGGCTGCGAAGGCCCAGTGGTACGCCAGGAATGTCGGCCTGGCCTACGGCAAGGTGCTCATCGCCTGCCCGCTCAACTGGAAGTCGGATGACCGGCTGGGCACCAAGATCGTCGAAGCCGCGGTGAACTCCTGCTTCTTCCCGCTCTACGAGGTGGAAGAGGGGATCACCAAGATCACCTACAACCCGGAAGAGAAGGGCAAGCGCGTCCCCACCGCCGATTGGCTGAAGATGATGGGCAAGACCAAGCACCTGCTGAAACCCGAGAACGCCAAGGTCATCGAGGAGTTCGAGCGCGAGGTCGAGCGCCGCTGGCAGCGGCTTAGGGCCAAGAACGACAACCCCCTGCTGTAACGGGGAGAAGGCCCTGGCATTCTGCCGGGGCCTGTCCTACAATAGGGGTAGATGAGACGGGCGGGCTCTGCCAGCCGCCGCAGACCGGAGGTAGCACCCATGGGATTTCTCCGCAGCATCGGCCCTATGGAATGGCTCATCATTCTCGTCATCGTGCTGTTGATCGTGGGGCCCAAGCGTCTGCCCGAGCTGGCCCGTGGCCTCGGCAAGGGGTTCCGCGGCTTCAAGGAAGAAGTGAAGGGCGACGACAAGGACAAGGACGACGACGCCAAGAAGGCGGAGTAGACCTGTTCGTTGGACGTGCGCCGGCACGCCGGCCTCCCGTAGTGGGGGCCGGCTTTTGCTTGTACGCCGTTATCGGGTAAGATGGGGAGCAGAACGACGCCGCGCCTTTGGCCACCCGGCGGCGAAATGCTTGAGAGTCGAAGGAGGCACCCCGGTGGGCAACGCCAAGACCATCGCCGCGCGCATGCTGGACCAGATGAAGATCCCCTATGAACTTCGGGAGTACCCCTGGAGCGAGGACGAACTGGACGCCGTCTCCGTGGCGCACAAGGTCGGGCTGCCGCCGGAGCAGGTCTTCAAGACCCTGGTGGTGCGCGGCGACAAGACGGGGGTGCTGATGGCCTGCATCCCCGGCTCGGCGGAGCTGGACCTGAAGGCCCTGGCGGCCGTTTCCGGGAACAAGAAGGTGGAGATGGTACCGGTCAAGGAGATTCAGGGCCTGACCGGGTACATACGGGGCGGCGTCTCGCCCCTGGGCTCCAGGAAGGCGTACCCGCTGTACCTGGACGCTTCCGCCGAGGGCCTGACGCAGGTGAGCGTCAGCGCCGGCCAGCGGGGGATTCAGATGGTGCTGTCCGGGGCGGACCTGGCCAGGGCGACGAAGGCCCACCTGGTGGCGCTCACGCGCGCGACCGGTGCCCTCTAGCGCTCGAGAGAAGACGGTTCTGCTCCGTACCTTTCAGGATCTGCCGTGGTTGCCGAAGCCCAACACGGTGGAGGTCGTCGTTTCCTCGCAGTTGCCTCCCATCCACTTGATCACGAGCGCCTTCGCCTTTGCATTCTCAGGGCAGTCGCTGCTGTTTGCGAGACTGGCGGCGCGGGGATGGCAGATTCCAGGCGGCCATGTCGAGCCGGGCGAGTCGCCGGTGGATGCGGTCTGCCGGGAGTGCCGGGAAGAAGCAGCGGCCCTGCTGTCGGACCCAAGATTGCTGGGCTATGAGCGCATCCATCTCGCGTGTCCTCGTCCGCCGCAGTACCGCTATCCGTACCCTGACAGCTATCAAGTGTTCTACGTGACGGGGGTAGACCGGCTTCTCCCTTTCACCCGTTCGTCGGAGGTGCTGGACAAGCAGCTCTTTGAACCGGCCGTTGCTTCCAAAGTGGACTGGGTGCAGCAGAACCCGGAGCTGACCGAGGCGGCGCGGCACATGTGGGCCGAGTGGGGCGACGGCGCATGACGCGTCCTCTCCGCGTCTCTGCGCCGTGCTTCGCCAGCCCCAGC
>CALMNP010000309.1 GCA_937868875.1 uncultured Bacillota bacterium
TCCGGCACGACCTGGAGGGCATTGTGGCCAAGCGGCGGGACAGCCCCTACGTGGCCGGCAAGAGCGGCCTCTGGCGCAAGGTCAAATGCATCAAGCGACGGCCCTTCGTGGTGGTCGGTTACCGCTGGCGGGAGGGCCGGCTGGGGTCGCTGCTCCTGGCCGCCTACGACGAGGCCGGGAATCTGTTCTACGTCGGCAACGCCGGCACCGGCCTGGACGAGGCCACCATACAGGCCTTGCGAAGCCTGCTGGACGAAAACAGGGTCGCAACGCCGCCGCCGCTTCTGGACAGGCCTCGCGCGCCGGGCGGCAGCCGCGACGTCTGGGTCTGGCCGGCGCTCACCGTGCTGGTGGAGTTTTTGGAGTGGACGGAGGACCTGAAGCTACGGACACCGGTCATCCGTGGCCTGAACCCGGCGACGCCGGCCGAGTGCCGCCTGGATTGAAAATGGGGTGGCGGAATACCGAACCGGAGGCCGCCGGCAGAAGAGGAGGGAGAGGCTTGGTCACCAGGCGCCAGAACGTGGAGATTGCGGGTCGAACCCTGAGCCTCAGCAACCTGGACAAGGTCCTCTGGCCGGAGGACGGCCTGACCAAGGCAGACCTGGTCTCCTACTACACCCAGGTGGCGCCCTACCTGCTGCCGCACCTGAAGGAGCGGCCTTTGGTGCTCACCCGTTTCCCCGACGGCATCCACGGCCAGTCCTTCTACCAAAAGAACACGCCGGACTGGGCTCCGGACTGGCTGCGGCGCTTCCACTACCAGTACCCGGGCGGCGACCACCCGCTGGACCTGCTGCTGGTGGACGACGCCGCCGGCCTCGCCTGGGTGGCCAACCAGGCGGCCATCGAGATTCACCCCTTGCCGGCCCCGGCAGCCCATCCGGAGCGGCCGGACCGGGTCACCGTGGACCTGGACCCGGCGGAGGGGGCCACCTGGGACATGGTGCGCCTGCTGGCCCAGACCGCGGGTCAGGTGCTGGAGGCCCTGGGGCTGCGTGCCTTTCCCAAGACCTCCGGGGCCACCGGGGTGCACATCGTGATGGCCCTGACGCCGCGCTACACCTTCGAGCAGGTCACCGAGTTCCTGCACCAGCTGGCCTTGCTTCTGTTTCAGCTCCACCCGCAGGTGGTCACCCTGGAGCGCATGGTGGCGCGCCGGACGGGGAAGGTTTACGTGGACTACCTCCAGAACCAGCGGGGCAAGACCATCACCAGCGTCTACGGCGTCCGGCCCCGGCCGCACGCCCCGGTCAGCACCCCCATCCGCTGGGACGAGCTGGACTGGGTGCGGCCGGACACCTTCCACCTGGGCAACATCTTCCCGCGGCTGACGCAGATGGGCGACCTGCACCTGCCGCTGCTGTCGGCCCCACAGGAGTTGGAGACGCCCGCGGCGGCCCTGGCCCGGCAGCTGGCCCCCCTGTATAAATCCTCCTGGCCGGGGAATTTTACCAGGGGAGGTGAGCAAGGTGTTCACCCGAATGCCGGCCCTTCTGGTCCGAATCTTTGACGGCGCCCTGACCTGGTGGTGGTGGCTGGGGGCAGCGGCTCTGGTGGTGGCCGCCGCCTGGTGGTGGTACACGGCCTCCACGCCGGTGCGCGGCAGCCCCAACCGGAACCGGCGCGAAGACGACGACGTCACCCATGATATTTAACTGATAACACCCACAACAGGAAGAGCAGCCAGAAGTCCGTGCCCGAGGGTGCGGACTTCCGGCTTGTCTTCGGAACACCTTGACGGTGATGGTCTTCCCGTGAAACGATGAGGGGGTAGCCAGCTGGAGGTGTTCCGTTGTCGCACTCTGTCCTGCTCACGCCGCGCAGCCGCATGAAGGCCCTGTACTTCCTTCAGTTCTCGGCCGTCGGCGCCCTGTTCCCGCTCTGGCCTCTGTTCTACCAGGGCCTGGGGCTCTCCGGCACGGTCGTGGGCCTGCTCCTGGCCGTCACCCCGGTGGCGGGCGTGGTCATGCCGCCTGTCTGGGGTCTCCTTGGGGACCGGTTCCGCCTCTACCTGCCGCTGCTGACCGTCACCTCCGTGGCCGCCGGGCTGGCGGCCCTGGCCCTGCCCGCAGCCCACGGGTTGGCCTTGCTGTTCTCCGCGGCGGCCCTGTTGGCCGTGTTTCAGAGCGGCTGGACGCCCTTCACTGACAGCGTGGCCCTGGAGATTGTCCACCGCGAGGGCTACGAGTACGGCCGCCTGCGGCTGTGGGGCTCGGTGGGCTTCGCCCTGGCCAGTTTGGGCACCGGCGCAGCCGCCGAACGCTGGGGTCTGCCCCTGATCTTCCCCCTGTTCGCCGCAGCAGCCGTGGTCTCGGCCCTGCTGGTGCCCGGCCTTCCATCACCTCAGCCCCGACACGAGGAGGGGGGCGCACCGTCCGGCGACCGGGCCGGTTCGCACCCGCCCGAACTGGTCGCGGCCCTGCGCCGGCTGATGACGGAACCCGCCTTCCTCTGGCTGCTGGCCGCTGCCTTCTCCGTAACCGGATCCCTGGCGTCCAACAACTACTTCTTCAGCATCCTCTACCAGCAGGCCGGCGGAAGCTTGAAGGGCATCGGCCTCACCTTCCTGCTGTTCGCCCTGAGCGAGGTGCCGGTGATGCTGATCATCCAGCGCCTGGCGGACCGGTTCAGCCCAGCCTGGCTGCTCCTGGCGGGGGCTCTGCTGGCGGCCCTGCGCTGGTTCTTTTACGCTGCACCGCTGCCGCCCTGGCTTCTGGTGGCCAGCTTTCCGCTCCACGGCCTGACCAGCGGGGTGTTTCTGTCCGTGGTCCCGGTCCTCGCCTCCCGACTGGCGGGGCCCCATCTCAAGGCAACGGCCCTGGCCGCGACCGGCGTGGCCGGCTTCGGTTTCGGCGCCATTTTTACGGCCGCCGCCGGCGGGGTCATCCTGGACCGCTGGGGGCCGGCCGCCATCTATGTCTTTCTCGGCCTGCTGGGGGTGCTGGGCGTGATGGCGACGGCCATGGTGGTGAGGCTGGCCCCGCGTCCGGAGTGGGCAGGCGGGCGTCGCGCCGGGTAATCGGCAAGCGAAGGGCGGAGCCTGCCCGGCCTCCGCCCGCTTGTTGCCTATGCCTGCTGCTTGCGCGCCCCTGCTCCCAGCGTCCGGCTAATGCTGACTCACCGTCGCCGCACCGACATAGCGGCGGGGGGAGATCAGTTCGGAGACCGGGACCACGTCCAGGCCCTTTTCCTCCAGGCCGGCGATCATGTCCTTGACGGCGGCCACGGTGTTGGTCCGCGGGTGCATCAGGACGATGGACCCCTTCTTGGCATCGCGCACGATGCGGTTGGTCATGGCCTCCGGCTTGGCGTCCGTCCAGTCCGCCGTGTCGACGCTCCACATCACCGTGCGCAGGCCCTTGTCGAAGGCAGCCCTGGTGGCGGCGGAGGCGATCTGTCCTTCACGCGGGCTGTAGTACTGCACCGCGACGGCGCCCCCGGTCAACTTGCTGATGGTGTCCAGGCCCTTGGCGATGTCCTGGCTGAGGTCGGCCGCCGAGGCCTGGCCCGGCAGGATGGTGTCGCTGTAGCCGCGCGTGGCCACCTCGTGGCCGGCGGCCACGATCGCCTGCAGCTGATCCGGGTTCTTCTCAGCCCAGGAGGCCGAGACGAAGAAGGTCGCCTGCACGCCGCTGTCCTTGAGCGCCTGGAGCATCTCGGGCACCTTCATCTGGTTGCCCGCCACGTGGATGGCGAAGGCCACCGCAGGCTTGGCAGGATTGCCGGCGTACACCGGCGCCTCCTTGAAGTCGGCCATGGTCTTGGACGCCGGCTGCTCCACGAAGGCCAGGCTGGCCCGCCCGTTCGCCGGCTGCTGCAGAATGCCGGCCACCGTCTTCTCCACGTCCACGGCGGCGGCGCTGAGATCAGGGACCACGGCGCCCTTGTGCGCCGCGTCCGCCGTAGCGTCTACGGCGGGCTGGCTGTACTTCTCCGCCATGCCCTGGACGATCTGCCGCAGGGCGGCAGCGTCCTTCCCGCTCACGTCCTGTCCCTGCAAGGTCACGCCGGCCTGCGCCCGGGAGTGCCAGACGGTGGCCATCACCTTCTGCAGGGGGTTGAACTTGTAGGTCGCCACAGCCACCAGCAGCAGGCCCAGGATCAGAAGGGCTACCCGGTTGACCCTGTAGACCCCAAAGTGAGCCTTGCCTTCCCGTTCCATGCTTTCACCCCGCCCGCAAGATTACCGGCCGCCCGCCGGTACTTCGTCCAATTCCTATGAGGACGCGGCCGGGGTTAGACCAGGCTGTGGCCAAAACGCCCTGCACCAGTCAATTGGCGTCAGGACTGGACTTTGTTAGAATAGCCGTATGGACAAGGGACGATCGGCAGCGGACGAGCGCACGCTCCAGCGCAACCTCAGGTTCAACGAGTACAACGGCATCGCCTTTACACTGGGGTTCAACCTGTTCAACCCCTTCCTCGGCATTTTCGCTCTGAGGCTGGGGGCACCGGACAGCTACGTCGCCCTGCTCTCGTCACTTCCCGCCGTCACCGCCGTCCTGGCCATGATCCCCTCGGCCCGTCTGGTGGACCGCTTCCCGCGCAAGAAGTGGCTCACCGCCTGGTTCATCCTGGTCAACCGCATCTTCTACCTGATTGCCGCCATGGTGCCGTGGCTGTTTCCCCACCACGCGGCCCTGGCCCTGGTGATCACCGTGGGCCTGATGAATATCCCCGGGGCCATCACCACGGTGGCCTGGCAGTCCTTTATCGCCCCGGTAGTCCCGGGCTCCAGGCGCAACCAGGCCTTTGCCCGACGGAACCTGCTCATGAGCGCCTTCGGTCTCATTCCCCTGGCGCTGGCGGGGCCGCTCATCGACAGCATGCCGCTTCCCCACGGCTACCAGGTGGCCTTCACCGTCGCCTTCCTCCTCGGCGTGGCTGAGATGCTGCTGCTGCTGGGTATCCACGAACCGGACCCGGCAGAGCACACGATGTCCACGGCCGAACCTCTGTCGGCGGCGGCCCTGCGCCTCCGCCTGCTGGGCACGCTCCAGCGCTATCCGGCCTACTGGCGCTACTGCGCCGCTGCGTTCTTCTTTCACATCACCTGGATGATGGCCTGGCCGCTCTTCACCATCTACAACGTAGAGTATCTGGGCGCCAGCAATAGCTGGATCGCCATCATCAACGTGGTCAACACCGTGGCCTCCATCGCCACCTACCGGCTCTGGGGCCGGTTGGCCGACCGCATCGGCACCATCCCGGCCACCGCGGTCTCGGCCGCCGGCCTGGCCGTCTTCCCGGTACTGGTTGCGGTCTCCACCAGCCTGCCCATGGTCACCGCCATGAACATCTTCGTGGGGGCCTTTGGCGGCGCGCTGGCGTTCCTGCTCTTCAACGCCCTGTTGGAGGTCACGCCCGACACCAACCGCACCGGCTACATCGCCGTCTACAACACGCTGGTGAACGTGGCCGCGGCCGTTTCGCCGATGATCGGCGTCGCCTTGAAGGCGGCCCTGACCATTCACGGCGCCTTCCTCCTGACTGGCCTCCTGCGCCTGATGGGCGCCGGCGCCTTCTGGTGGGCCTACCGCGTCAGCCTCCAGAAGACCCGGCCGGTGCAGTCGACCTCACTTTAAACGGCAAGAAGGGCACGTACCGTTTTACCGCGTCCGTCCTCCGAATACCCATAGGGCAGCACCTGCCCGGGGAGGACGACGCGGTGATCAATTTTATCTGGCTGTTCCTCATCGTATCCGGTGTGATGGCGGCAGGAGCGACCGGTCAGGTCGACCGCATCACCACGTCGCTGACCGACCAGGCCGCCGTGGCCACCAACCTGATCATGGGCATGGCCGGCATCATGGTCTTCTGGATGGGCATGATGAACATTGCCGCCAAGTCCGGTCTGATGCAGGTGTTCGCCCGTCTCCTGCGGCCCATGGTCATGCGCCTCTTCCCCGACGTGCCGCCGGACCATCCGGCGGCCGGCTCCATTCTGCTCAACATCAGCGCCAATTTCCTGGGACTCGGAAATGCGGCCACGCCCCTCGGCCTCAACGCCATGCAGGAGCTGCAGAAGCTCAACCCGGACAAGGACACGGCCTCGCCGGCCATGTGCACCTTTCTGGCTCTGAACACATCCAGCGTCACCCTTATCCCGGCCACCGTGGTCGCCCTGCGGGCGGCAGCAGGCTCCACCAGCCCCGCTGACATCGTCGCTCCCACCTTCGTGGCCACGGTGGTGGCGGCGGCCACGGCGGTCGTCCTGGACCGCTACTTCCGGCGGAAGCTCAGCGGCAAAGGGAGAGGGGGCCGCCGCTGATGGGCCTGGTGGAGAACCTGTCGCGCTGGATCATCCCCTTGCTGGTCCTGGTCATCCCGGCCTACGGTTATCTCAAGGGCGTCAAGGTCTACGAGGCCTTCATCGAGGGGGCGGAAGAGGGACTGCGCATGGTGGTGCGCATCGCCCCTTACATGCTCGCCATTCTGGTGGCCCTCGGCCTCTTCAAGGTATCCGGCGCCATGGACCTGCTGGTGGCGGGCCTGCGCCCTGTGCTCAGCCTGATGGGCATCCCTCCGGAGGTCGTGCCCCTGCTGGTGACGCGCCCCCTCTCCGGCGGCGCCGCTCTGGGGGTGCTGGCTGAGATTCTGCGCCTGCAGGGCCCCGACTCCTTTGTGGGTCGTCTGGCGTCTATCATGCAGGGGAGCACCGACACCACGTTCTACGTCCTCGCCGTCTACTTCGGGTCGGTGGGCATCCGCAAGACGCGTTACGCCCTGACCCTGGGGCTGATGGCCGACCTGGCCGGCTTCCTCGCCGCCATTTGGGCGGCGTCGCTGTTCTTCCCGCGGTAGGCCCAGCCCCGGTTGCGGCGCCGCGGCGGAGGTGTGGGGCGCTCCGGCAGAGAATCCCTGGACGAGCCTTTCCAACAAAGGAGCGGATGGCCATGTCCCGTGTGGAGTCCAGGCTGGCCGAGCTTGGCCTGTCCCTGCCCGCCGCTGCGGCGCCGGCAGGATCTTATGTCCCCGTAGTCCGGGCGGGCTCGCTGGCCTTTACCTCGGGGCAGTTGCCCATGGCCGGCGGCGTTCTGCAAAACCCGGGGAAGGTGGGAGCCGAGATATCGCCGGAAGAAGGCTACCGCCTGGCCCAAACCTGTACCCTGAACGCCCTGGCCGCGCTGAAGCAGGCCCTGGGAAGCCTGGACCGCATTGTCCGGGTCGTCAAGGTGGTCGGGTTCGTGTCCAGCGCACCCGGTTTCCAGGCCCAGCCCAAGGTCATCAACGGCGCCTCCGATTTGCTGGTGGCCGTCTTCGGCGAGGCGGGGCAGCACGCCCGGTCCGCCGTGGGCGTGGCGGAGCTTCCCCTGGGCTCCGCCGTGGAACTCGAACTCATTGTAGAGGTGGAGTAGCTGGTGCAGGTCAGGTTGCAAAAGTTGCTGGCGGACGCCGGAGTGGCCTCCCGCCGGGCATCGGAGAAGTTGATCAGCGAGGGCCGGGTCCTGGTGAACGGCCAGCCCGTGACGCAGCTCGGCACCAAGGTGGACCCGGAGACGGACCGCGTGGAGGTGGGAGGCCGCGTGGTGCGGCCCGTGGAGGAGCGCGTCTGCGTCATCGTCAACAAGCCCCGCGGCTACGTCAGCACCGTCAAGGACCCGGAGGGCCGGCGCACCGTGATGGAACTCATCGGCCACATGGGGGTGCGGCTCTACCCCGTCGGACGTCTGGACATGGACACCGAGGGCCTGCTGCTGCTGACCAACGACGGGGAGCTGACCAACGCCCTGCTGCACCCGCGGCATGAGGTGCCCAAGACCTATGTGGCCGAGGTGGACGGTCTGCCCACCCCTGAGACCCTGTCCCGGCTCCGCCGCGGCATTCGCCTGGAGGACGGGCCCACCTCTCCGGCCGAGGTCAAGGTCCTGAAGAGCACGGAGCGCGGCGCCACCCTCAGCATCACCATCCACGAGGGGCGCAACCGGCAGGTGCGCCGCATGCTGGAGGCCGTCGGCCACCCCGTCAGCTTCCTCAAGCGCGTGCGCTTCGGCCCGCTGGACTTGCACGGACTGAAGCTGGGGCAGCACCGCTTCCTGAATATGGCCGAGGTGGCGCGCCTGCGTGCGGCCGCAGGCGGGGCGCGGGCTCCCCGCGCCATGCGCCGCCGCAGCCCCGACGCCGGGACCGCGGCGCCTCGCGCCTCTGCCCAAACCTCGCCACCACGCTCCAACCAGGCAGGATTGACCCGCTCCGGGTCGAAGAGGGTAACCAGACGAGGCAAGTAGACGGAGCGGAGGCCTGAGCCCGTTGACCAAGTCCCACCGGCACCTGGCCGCCCTGCTGACGGCGGCCGCACTTGTGACTTCCCTGGCCGGCTGTCGCCGGCCTGAATCGTTCCAGGGCACGCTGGTGCTCTGGGAGCCCCCTCGCTGGCCCGTGGCCGGCGATACGTCCCGCTGGACCCGCAACAGGGCCGCCGCCTTCGAGCGGGCGCACCCCGGCATCAAGGTGGAGTTCCAGAGCTATCCTGAAGCGGACCTGGAGGGAGCCCTGGACAAGGCCTGGCAGGCCGGCCAGGGCCCGGACGTGGCCCTGGCGCCCTTCCGCCCAGACTGGGCCCGCGACGGCAGGCTGCAGGTTCTGGATGCGCTGCTGCCCGCCGATGTGCAGAAGGATCTGATTCCCGGCACACTGGACGCGGCACGCCTGAACGGCAAGCTCTACGGCCTGCCCGCCGGAGCCGAGCCCTCGCTCCTGGTGCTCAACCTGGACGCCTTCGCCGCCCGGGGGGTGACCCCGCCGACCGCCGGCCGCTGGACACAGGACGAGTTTGAGAAGACACTGAAGGCTCTCTCAGGCAAGGTGGGCGACCGGGACGTCTACAGCCTGGGCTACTACGTGCTGCCCGGCTTCTATGAGTTCTGGCCCCTGTGGACGGCGGCCGGGCCCTTGCTGGACCCGGCCACGGGGGGCCTGCAACCGGACCGCGAACCCATCCGCCAGGCCATCGCCCGGCTGGGCTCCTGGACGCGCGAGCCGGGGCTCCTCTGGCCCGGGACGGCGCGGCGCGGCCCGGAGGACCTCTGGCAGGCCTTTGTCGGGCCCGAGGCCTCCGTGGCCATGGCCCCCTGGGGCTCTTGGGCCCTGCCCCTGCTGCGGCAGGGCAAGTTCCAGTCCCATGTGGCGGTGGCCCACTTCCCTTCCGTGGGAGGCCGGAGCGCCACCACCGGTGTGGTTCGCACCTACCTGCTGCGGGCCCAGACGGACAACCTGAAGGCCAAGGCTGCTTTGGACCTGGCCCTCTTTCTGACCGACCCCACGGCGCAGAAGGAGCAGGCCCGTAACACGGGCATTCTGCCGGTGCGCCGCTCGGCCGGCAACCCCTTCCCGGAGGATGCCGCCCTGAGCCAGGCCCTGGAGCTGGTGCCCGAGCTGGTGCCGCTCCCGGCCGACAAGGCTCGCCGCGAGGCCATGGACCAGCTGCAGCAGCGGGTTCAGTACGTGGTTCTGGGGGCCCTGACCCCGGAACAGGCCGTGGGAGGAGGGCAGCCCCATGCCACGCCCTGAGCGGTTCGGGAGTCGGCAGTTCCAGGGCCTTCGCCCCACCGCGGCCGCTGCGCTGCTCCTGACCGCCGCCCTGGCCCTGACCTCCCTCGCCGGCTGCGGCAGCAAGGTGGACAAGCCTTTTCAGGGCCAGCTCCGTGTCTGGGCGGCCGCGCCGCCCGGAACCTCGGATGCCGGCGGCAACCTGCCCCAGGGCGATCCCGCCCAGGGGCCCTTGAAACCCCTCTATGATGCGGCTCGGGCCTATGAGAGGCGCCACCCCGGCGTGCGCGTCAGCCTGCAGCCGATGTCCTGGCCCGAGCTGAACGCCCAACTGGAGCAGGCCCTATCCGGACCGGACTGGGCAGACCAGGTGCCCGACGTGGCCATGATCTCGGCTCAGGCCCGGCCCAACCCGGCATGGCTGGCCAAGGGCGCTCTGGAGGACGTCTCCTCCGTGCTGTCCCAGGAGACGACCCAGGACACCTGGCCTTTCGCGCTGGACGCGTTCCGGGACGGGACCGGCCTCTACGGCGTACCGGCCTGGACCACGGTGCAGGCGCTCTACCTCAACCTGTCCCTGTTCGCGGAGCGCGGCGTGCAGCCTCCCGCCTCGGGGCGCTGGACCTACGACGAGTTCACCCGCGACGTCCAGCGTCTGACCTATTCCCGTGGCGACGGGACCCAGATCGCCGGCCTGGGCGTCCCCCTGAAGGCCGGCTCCTACGAGCTGTGGCCCTTCCTCTTCGGGGACGGGGTGCGGCCCCTTTCGCCCGACGGCCGCGCCTACACGCTGGACCAGGGTGCCGGACCTACGGCCGTCCAACGCCTTCTCAGCTGGCGCCAGGCCGGTTCCCCCTGGGTGGGCACAGACCAGGTCCCGGAGCTTTTCCGGTCCTTCGCCACGCCGGGACGGCAAAACGTGGCCATCACCGCCTGGGACAGCTGGGCCCTGGACGAGTTGGAGCGTTCGCCCGCCCTCAAGGACTCGCCGCTGAAGCTGGGCCTGGCCGCCTACCCCGCCGGTGCCGCCGGCGAGGCCACCATCGGCAGGGCCGGCGGGTTGGTGGTCTTCAAGGAGTCCTCTCAGGGCCGCCGGGCGGCGGCCCTGGACCTGGCTGCCCAGCTCGCTGACGCCTCCACCCAGACCGCCCTGGCCAGGCTGGGCACCCTGCCGGCACGGGTCTCCGTGGCCAAGGAGAATCCCTTTACGGACCCGCTGCGCACCCGGCTGGCCGGGCTCTTGCCGGAGGCCGAACTGCCCCCGGGCGGCCCAGCCTGGACCAGGGCCGAGCCGGCCCTGGTGGGGGAACTGGCCGCAGCCCTGGAGGGGCGCAAGCCGCTGGCTCAGGCCCTGACCGACGCGCGCAAGCAGCTTGACCCCATCTTTACCACCGCCACCACGGCGCCCTGACCCCGGGTGACAGATAGGCCCCGGGTGACCGACAGACCCCGTCGGAACGACAAGACCGCCGGCCCGGCAATCGCCCGGACCGGCGGTCTTCCTGTCGCTGCGTCCCTACCGGAACAGCGGCGACAGCGAGGCGCCTTCGTGCACACCGCGGATGGCCTGGGCCAGCAGGTCCGCCACCGACAGCACGGTGATCTTGGGGATGCGTTTGGCAGGTGGGATGGGGATGGTGTTGGTGACCACCACTTCCTTCAGGGGGGAGGCGGCGATCCGCTCCACAGCGGGGCCGGACAGCACGCCGTGGGTACAGCCGGCGTAGACCTCGCGGGCGCCGTGGTCCAGGAGCACGCGGGCCGCCTCGGCCACGGAGCTGGCGCGGTCGATCTCGTCGTCGAAGACGATGGCCTCGGCGTCCTGCACCTCGCCCACCACATTGGCGATGCTCACCTCGCCGCTGTTGCCCAGCCGCCGCTTGTCCAGCAACACCAGGGGAGCGCCCAGGCGCTCCGCGTAGCGCGAGGCCCACTTGGCGGAACCCGCGTCCGGAGCGACCACCACCGGGTGCTTCAGCTTCTTGGCGGCGAAGTAGTTGCAGAGGATGGGCAGGGCCGTGAGGTGGTCCACGGGGATGCGGAAGAAGCCCTGAATCTGGGCGGCGGTCAGGTCCATGGTGACCACCCGGTCCGCCCCGGCGGTGGTCAGCAGGTCGGCCACCAGCCGGGCGGTGATGGGCACCCGCGGCTGGTCCTTCTTGTCCGAGCGCACGTAGGGGTAGTAGGGCAGCACGGCGGTGATGCGGCGGGCCGAAGCGCGTCGCAGCGCATCGATCATGATGAGGGTCTCCATCAGGTTCTGGTCGACGGGCGGCGTGGACGTGTGGAGGACGAACACATCGCACTCCCGCACGGAGTCCAGAATGCGGACGAAGGTGTTGTCGTTGCTGAACGTAAAGATTTCGGCACGACCGACGTCGGTGCCCAGGACGCGGCAGACCTCCTGCGCCAGGTCCTGAACGGGACGGCCGGCGAAGACCTTGTAGGTGTCGTTCACGGCAGCGCCTCCTCGCCCGTTACTTTGGCGGAAACCCCCCAAAGTCCTGCCGCGCGGAATCTCTTGACGGTGACTTCAGCCGGTGGGAGAATTCGCGCTAGGACTATGCCCCCTAAACGTTGGGAGGGATTTCCCGTGCGCCGGTGGAGCCTCATGGGGCTTACAGCCCTGGGCCTCAGCCTGATCCTGACCGCGTCCGGTTGTGCCGCCGGCCGTTCCACTCCCCGCCCCGCCGCCATTGTTGCCCCGCGGGCAGGAAGCGTTTCGATGTCCCCATCCGGCGTCATGGTTTCGCTGACTGCCCAGACCCCGGCTCGCAGGCCCGCGCCCAACCTGCCGGCGAGACACATTTCCGTGCTGATGTACCACCACCTCGTTCCGGCCGCGATACTGCAGAAGATGCCGCCAGACCCGGACATCGTCTCCGTGGAACAGTTCCAACAGCAAATGGAGTACCTGACACGCCACCAGTACCGCACGCTGACCATGGCCGAGGCCGAGGCCGTGGTGCTGGGGCGGGAGCGCGCCCCGGAGAGGGCGGTGGCGATTACGTTCGATGACGGGTACCAGAGCAACTACATCTACGCCTACCCAATTCTGAAGCACCTCCACCAACACGCCACCATCTTCGCGGTGACCGCCTGGATCACGGACGCAGCGTCCCCCTTTGATCCCATGCGCCAGACCTACCTGTCCTGGCCGGAGTTGCGGGCGATGCAAGCGGACGGCACGTTTGAGGTCCAGTCGCACACCGATAACCTGCACCACATCATGAACGGACGGGCCCAGGTATTCTCAACCGACCCCGCTCAGGCAGAAGCTGACCTGCGGCGGTCAGAGGTCCAGATCGTCTCCCATCTCGGCAACCTGCCCTTCGCCCTGGCCTACCCTTACGGCGCCTACAACCGTGCCCTGCTCAGGGCGACACGCCAGGCCGGTTTCCGCCTCGGCTTCCGTGCCGACGATGAGGGCCCGGTGGCTGCCGGCGATCCGCCGCTGCTGCTCAAGCGGTACTTTGTAGCGGGCACCCGCGGCCTGAATCTGTTTGCCCGCATGGCCGCCGGTCAGCCGCTGTGGGGCCGCGTCACCGCAGCGCCAGCCACCGCCAAACAGCCCATGCTCCAGCCGTAGCTGCCCTGTTCCGCTTGCCCGTCTCTCGAAGGCGCCTCCGTTCTGCCTGCCGCAGCCTCTCCATACAGTAGTGGGGAGCCAAGGCAAGAACCGGAGGCGTTCGTCGTTGGCGAAGAACACCAGCCCCTCCCTGGCCCGGGGGACGACCATCCTGATGATGGCCAACACCTGGAACCGGGTGGTCGATTTTCTGTACCGCATCTATCTGGTGCGACTGGTCGGCGCCGAGGCTATCGGCGCCTTTCAGGTGGTGCTTCCGTTCTATATTCTGCTCCTCATTCTTGGATCGGCCGGCATTCCCGCCGCCGTCGCCAACCTGGTGGCAGAACGCCGCTCCCGTCAGGATGGCGTGGGCATCGAGCGTCTCATGCGGCTCTCCCTGTTGCTCACCGGTCTGCTGGGTGCGGCGGTCACGGTGCTGCTCCTGGGGACGGCCGGAACGCTCTCTCACTACCTGATGCGCGATGACCGGCTGCATCTGGTGCTGCTGGCCATCGCCCCGGCCCTGCTGGTCGTGGCGGTGTCCTCCGTCTATCGCGGCTACTTTCAGGGACTGCAGAACATGGCTCCGGTAGCCCTGTCGCAGTTGGTGGAGCAGGTCGTCAACATCAGCGTCACGCTGCCGCTGCTGGCCGTGCTGCTGCCCCGGGGCATGGAGGTAAGCCTGGCCGGCATGGGCGTGGGCATCACCATGGGCGAGCTCAGCGGGCTCGTGACCCTGATGGCGCATTACCGCCGTCAGCACCGGGACATGCGAAGCCTGTCCTGGCGCTGGCGACCGGCGGAGCAGGAGGACGTGCCGGACACGGCCGACGTGCCGGCGGTCTTTGCCCTGGCCTGGCCCACTACGCTCAACCGTCTGCTCGGGGCCGTCAGCATGATGGTCAGCGCCGTGCTCATTCCCGCGCTGCTGATGGGCTCCGGCCTGGACCGGGCAGCGGCCACGGCACACTACGGGCAGCTCACCGGCATGGCCATGACCCTGGTATCTTTCCCCACGCTGATCACCTTTGCCCTGGCCTACAACCTGGTCCCCGCCATCTCCGCAGCGCACGCCCGGCGGGACAGGGAGGAGCTGTCGCGCCTCATACGGCGGGCCCTGACGGTGACGTTGCTGATCACCCTGCCGTCGGCCACGATCCTGGCCCTGCTGCCGGCCTCTCTGACAACGCTGGCCTTCGGCACCTCGGCTCCGGCCCTGCCCTTGCTGCTGCTGGCTGCAGCCAGCCCGTTTCTGCACGTGGAACAGGTCATGACCGGCGTCATC
>CALMNP010000310.1 GCA_937868875.1 uncultured Bacillota bacterium
CAGACCAATTGCCAGGCAGATGGCGGCAATTGGAGCGACCTGCAGAACCTCATTCACGTTGAAAAAACCGTTCCGATACATCACCCATCCGGCCAGGGGAGCAGCAATGTAGAGAAGCAGTGCCCAGCCGTCAATGTGGAATTCCTGCAGGCGCCGCCGCTCAACGAGGATGAGCAACACGGTCAGGACCGGCGTCAGGCCAGTGTCAGCCCCTCTTGCCCACGCGGAGTGGAAGTAGTAGGCGATGACTTCCACGGGGAAGCGCAAGATGAGCAGGCCGGCCAGGAGTATCAGACCGGGGTGAAGCCAGGCGCGGCCACGTGGCTCCCGACTGGAGCCTGGCATGTCGGCAGGGGGCTCCCCTGCGGGCGCGGAATGGGACCCAACAGATGTCATGTGCCTCGACCTCCAACGATTTGCACCACCACCCGAACCGCCGGACGGCAGAGCATTATAAAAGCCGCTCCCATCAAGGGCGCGGCTCCTGGTTCTGCTGTAGGTGTTGGCGCTAATAGGCTGGGATGAAAGGCTGCTACCGCCCCTTACCGGGGTAGTTCGTCAGACTTCACCCCTCCTCCTGCCAACGAAAGGCGGTGCGCCTCGTCCAGGCGCATCCATTCCGCTGTAACGGCTCCCATCATTCCGCCTCCAACCATGCACATGCAGCGGATATTTGCTGTAGTCTCAATGGATTCCTCCCACATTATCAGAACTCAGAGACTGACCCCGAAAAAAATAACTAGGGATATGCATGTGCATATCCCTAGTCCGTGTAGTGGTGCAGGTTTCGGCGGGGGTGCTCCGCATTTGACGAAGACCCCGGTCAACAGGCCTTCCACCCACACTCCTTGCAGGTGGCGCAGCCCGCCTCGGGAACCACGGCGGCCTTGCCGCACTCGGGGCAGATGCCCAGGGAGAGGCCCGAGCCGTGCTCCTCCTCCTCCAGGTACTTCTGCTCCAGGAACTTGGCGATGGCGTCGGCCATAGAGGTGACCCGGTTGGGGCCGAAGCCCACCGTGCTGGAGCCGCCGATGCCGCGCAGGGTGTGTGTGACCAGGCTGATGTGGCCGCCCAGCTGCAGCACCAGGGAGACGAGGCGGCCGATGGCCTCGGCGTCGGCGGTGATGTCCGATCCCGCCTTGCCGATGGTGGTGAAGACCTCGATGGGCAGCCCCTTGGCGATCTCGTTAACGGTGATGTACATCTTGCCGAGGGGTGTCTGCAGGGTCCTGGTGAAGCCGGAACGCTCGTCCGGAATCTCCATTTTGCGCGTGATGGAGCCGGGAAGGATTTGAAGGCCGTTGCCGGCGGTGGGCATGTCGGACGGTGCAGCGGCGGCCGCGGAACCGGAGGCCGTCTTGGTCCCCACAGTCAGCACCTGGGTGTCCAGGGAGCCGTCGCGGAAGATGGTGACGCCCTTGCAGTTCAGCTCGTAGGCCAGCATGTAGACGCGCTCGACGTCCCCGGGCTGAGCCTCGTTGGCGAAGTTCACCGTCTTGGACACGGCGTTGTCCGTCCACTTCTGGAAGGTGGCCTGGGTGCGCACGTGCCACTCCGGCGTCACCTCGTGGGCCGTGACAAAGACCTTCTGCCACTTCTCGGGCACCTCGGGCAGGTCGCGCACGTGGCCGATGTTGGCGATCTTCTCCATCAGCTCAGGCGAGTACCAGCCCTCCTGCTTGGCCACCGTCTCGAACCGCGGGTGGACGTAGGGCAGGCGGATGCCGTCGGCGGTGGTCCGCATGTAGGCCACGGCGAAGAGGGGCTCGACGCCGGCGCACACCGCATCGGCCAGGAGGCCGATGGTGCCCGTAGGAGCGATGGTAGTGGTCAGGGCGTTGCGGCGGGGCGGCTCGCCCTTGCGGTCATAGACGCTGCCCTTGAAGTTGGGGAAGGCGCCGCGCTCCTTGGCCAGCTGCTGGGTGGCCTCCACCGTGGCCAGGTGGATGGTCTTCATCAGCTCCTCGGCCTCGACCATGGCCTCTTCGGAGTCATAGGGAATCTCCATGTCGATGAGGGCGTCGCCGTAGCCCATCACGCCCACGCCGATCTTGCGGTTGCCGTGGACGATATCGAAAATCTCTGGCAGGGCGTACCAGGACGACTGGAT
>CALMNP010000311.1 GCA_937868875.1 uncultured Bacillota bacterium
AAACAGCGAACTCTGCTGCTGGCGGCTGAGGGTTTTGCGGGCAGGGCCCACAGAACCGTGGTGGCCGGCGTCCTGGTGGACAGCGAGGGCAACGACGTCACGCTCCAGGCCTGGCGTGAGGACTACTAGCGCCAGGACCAACACCAACAGCGAGGGTGGTAGCTTGGGACAGCCCATGGATAACGCAAGCCAGTTTCCTCCGGCCCTTCCGGGTACCGCCCGCCTGTTCAGGCGCCTGCGGTCGACCCTTGGCGTTGACGTGGGTGGAGCCGTGCTCAAGGCGGCCGAGGTCGGCCGGGACGCCGGCAAACCCCGGCTTGTAGACTTTGCCGCCCTGCCCGTTTCCGGAGGACCCCTGGGCGCAGACCCCGACCGGACGGCGGATGACCTGGGGCACCTGTTCGACGCCCGGGGATGGAGCCGCAGCCGTGTGGTCGCAGGCCTGGGCGGAGGTGTAGCCTTCTTCCGGCACCTGCGCCTGCCTGACCTGCCCCGGGCCGACCTGCTTGAGGCCGCCCGGTGGGAGGGCCAGGGCCAGCTTCCCTACCCTGTCGAGGATGTGGTTGTCGACTATCGGCCCCTGGGCCTGGACCCGGAGGGCAAGGCCGTGGTGCTCATGGCCGGCGCGCCGCGGCGAGCGGTGGAGCAAGTCATGGACCTGTTCCGTCGGGCGGATATCGAGCTGTCGGCGCTGGAGGTGGACAGCCTGGCCATCCACCGCGCCCTGGAGCAGAACGGCCTGGTGGAGCCGGAGCCGGGCGCCTGGGCCCTGGTCTGCGATCTGGGGCACGAGGACACAACCCTGACCGTATTCCGCAGCAGCGTCCCCCACCTGGTGCGAAGCTTCGCCTTCTCCGTACGGGCCCTGGCGCGGGCGGTGGCGGAGGCGCTGAACACGACTGAGACCGAGGCCTTCGGCCTGTTGCGCCGGGAGGGTATCGGCCCCGGCGCCGCCGCAGAGGCGTCCGGCGCCTCCCTGGCCGCCGTGCTGGTGGAAGAGGTCCAGCGCTCTTGCGAGTACCTGTTCTACCAGGACCGTGAAGCCAGGTCGGTTCGTGTCTTCCTGTCGGGGGGAGGGGCGGCCGTCAATGGTCTGGGCCGCCTGGTGGAACTGCGCGTCAACGAGGGCCTGCAGGCCGGTGGTGCAGCGGGACGGGTGGAGGCCCAGGTGACGGACCCTGTCGCGACGCTTGCCGTCGACCCACGCCTCAACCCGTATCGCCGCCAGTTGGGGCCCGCCTATGCCTGCGCCGTGGGTCTGGCCCTGAGGGGGGAGGTCTAGCTGTGGCTACGCCGGCTGTGAACCTCCTCCCCAGAGAAATGCGTCGTCCACGGCGGCGCGTGCGCCGAGCCTGGGGCTGGGTCATCCTCGCCGCCGTCCTGTTCTTCGCGCTGACCGCCTACGACGTCAACCTCTGGCTGACCGCCGCCGGCCTGAGCCGTCAGGCAGACGCGCTGGATGCACGCACGAGAAGCCTGGCCCCCGACCTGAAGGAGGTGCAGAACCTTCAGAGGCGCACCGCAGAGTTAGAGGCCCTGCAGGGGCGGTACCGGAGCCTCCGGGGCGAGGCGTGGAGCCTGGTCTGGGCGAACCTGTCGCGGGCCCTGCCGGCGGGCGCCGAACTGCAGCAGATCGGCACCACGGAACACGGCGTCTCAGTGACCTGCGGTGCGGGCTCGCTGCCCCTGGCAGCGGCGGCCGAAGACGGACTGGCGGCGGTGCCGGGCGTATCCGGGGTCAGCCTGGCCTCGGTTCGGTCGGACCGGCCCGGGCACTTCGTGTTCGTGCTGCAGGTTAAGCTGACCGGCGGAACACCACCCGCTGCCCCGGCCGCCGACAAGGAAGGGAGGGCGACGCCATGACGAGACCCTGGTCACGGCTGCGCCTGCAGCCCCTGACCCGTCGAGAACGCCGCTTCCTCCGCACCGGCGCGATCATCCTGGCCGTCACCCTGCTGTTGGCCTACGTGCAGGTTCCGCTCTGGAGCCGTCGCGACACGGGCCGCAGCAAGTTGGACCTGGCCCAGGCCAGGCTCGATACCGCCCTGGCGGCCCAGGCCTCGCTCCCTGGCCTGCGGGCAGACGTGTCGTCCCTGGAGGCTGATACGGCCCGCGCCGAGGCCGCCCTCCCCGCGACCCGGGACGAGCCCGGCTTCCTTCGCAGCCTCGCCGGTGTGGCGGCGGCGCAAGGCGTTCAGATTCGCGATCTGGCGCCGGGAGAACCCGCCGCGGTCATGGGCGTGACCGCCTATCCCTTCCGCCTGACGGCGGGTGCGTCTCCCGAGGCGGCACGCCGTTTCCTACAGGGGCTCGAGGAGATGGACCGGCTGGTGCAGGTTCGATCCTTCCAGTACCAGGCCGGCGTCCTGACGCTGGAAGGCGCCTACTTTGCGGCCTCAACC
>CALMNP010000312.1 GCA_937868875.1 uncultured Bacillota bacterium
GATGGGGGCCTGTCGGTGGATGACGTACTCGCGCTGGTCCTCATGACCGCACCGCGGGCAGCGGCGTACCTTGAGGCCGGCGCCTTCCTCTATCAGGCTGGCGTGGCGCAGCACCCGGTCGGTCACCAGCATACGGGCGCCGCAGGCGGGACAGCGGGGCCGGAACATCCCGAGCGCCGCCATGATCAACAGGGTGAACAGGCCGCCCAGAATCACCACGGGCAGGGCGAGCAGCCAGAGGGGGTTGAACCCGCCGCCGGTCGTGTCCGCCGGGGGTCCGGACGGCGTCAGGCCCTCATCCTTTTCAATCTCAGCGCCGATGGCCTCAACACCCGCCAGGAGGCCTCCGCCGATGTCGCCCTGCTTGAAGCGGGGCATGACGGAGCGGTCCAGGATCCGCCCCACCTTGGCGTCGGGCAGAACGCCCTCCAGGCCGTAGCCTGTGGCCACTTCCACGCGCCGCTCCTGCATGGCCACCAGGACCAGAAAGCCGTTGTCCTTGCCCTTCTGTCCCGGCTTCCACTTGTCGAAGAGCCTGACCTTGTACTCCACGGGCTCCAGGGGTGCCGTGGTGGGCACCAGGGCAACGGCCCCTTGCGCTCCCGTTCGCTCTTCCAGACCGGCCAGGTAGGATTCGATGGCCTGCGTCTGGGCACTCGACAGCGTCCCCGTAAAGTCATTGACCCTGGCGGTGTAGTCCGGCAGGGCCGGATCGCCCGAGGCCGCCAGGGCCGGCTGAACGGTCACCGCCAGAACGAAGGCCAAGGCCGCTGCCAGGATCAGCAGGACAGAACGACGGCCGAATGGCGAAAGCCTCACGCCGGCACCTCCCTGACGTGCGCCGCAGAACTGGATGGCCCCTGCCGGACACAGGCGCCGCCTTCCGGCGCAACCGAGTGAGACTACGCAGGGTGCCGCAAGAAAGTTCCCTGCGCCCGCCGAAGGGGCGCCGGGACCACCTCAGGCAAAGGACACCGTGGGCGATAGGCACCCTAGACGAATTGGAAGGGGTCGCGGCCGGACTCGGCCAGCTCGCATCGGGTCTGGTAACCCCCCGCCTCCAGGCGGCTGTTGAGCCACTCGGAGAGGTCCGCCATGCCCGGCCACTCCGTGCCGAAGTGCCCGGCGTCCACAACCATGAGTCCCAGGTCCAACGCCTCCAGGGCCTGGTGGTGGTCCAGGTCGCCGGTTACCAGCACGTCGGCTCCGGCATGGGAGGCGGCCTGCAGCAGATCGCCGCCGTCGCCCCCGCAAACCGCGACCCGTGTCACCGGACGGTTCAGGTCTCCCACCAGTCGCAGGGCGGGAACGCGGCAGGCCTCCTTGACGAGGCGCGCCAGTTCCTCCAGCGGCAGGGCATAGGCCAGGCTTCCCACCCGGCCGGCGCCGAAGGCTGGCGCCTCATTGTCCAGGGGAATGAGGTCGTACGCCACCTCCTCGTAGGGATGGGCGCGGAGCATGGCAGCCACCACCCGGCGGCTGATGGACGCGGTCACCACCGTCTCCAGCCGGACCTCGTCCACGCGCTCCAGTTTCCCCACGGCGCCGATGAAGGGGTCAGCCCCCTCGCGCGGCAGGAACGTTCCCGTACCGTCCACCTGAAAGCTGCAGTGGCTGTACTTCCCGATCCAGCCGGCGCCGGCCGCGGCCAGGGCCTGGCGTACGTCATCCTCATGACCCCTGGGAACGAAGACCACCAGCTTCTGGAGCCGGTCGCGGGCGGTGACGTCCAGGACCTGGACGTCATTCAGGCCCAGCCGGCGCGCCAGCGAGTCGCTGACGCCGTCCGCCGCTGCGTCATAGTTGGTGTGGGCGGCGTAGACGGCGACGCCGTGCCGCAGGCACAGCTCCACGCGGCGCCCCAGGGCCTGGTCCGTGCGCAGCTGCTTCACGTCCTTCCAGAGGCTCGGGTGGTGCAGCACCACCAGGCCGGCGCCCTTTCGCACCGCCTCCTCCAGCACCGCATCCGTTCCGTCTACGGCCAGCAGGACATGCCGCACGTCATTCTGTGGGTGGCCCCACATCAGGCCGGGATTATCCCAGTCCTCGGCCAGGCGCTGCGGCGCACGCTCCTCGATCCACTGCGTCAGATGGGCCACTTTGGCCAGCATCGCACGACCTCCTCCCATTGCTCCAGCCTGCGCCGTTCCACAGCGGCGGCCTCTCCGCCGCCCCGTTCCAGGCCGCGCAGCTTATGCCGCGCGGCAGCGGCCAGTCGGCGGGCCGCCTCCAGCACCAGGGGGTGCCCCTGGCGCAGCAGGAGAGGGCCCAGTTCCGCCTCGACATCCGTCAGGGGCGTTTGCTGCTCAGCCGCCGCGGCCATCGGGAGCACGCCGCCCGGCGCCAGGCAGAGGATGGGGTACAGGTGTCGCCCCTCCTGTACCAGGTCCTCCGCTACAAAGTCAAAGCCTTGTGTCCGGGCCCAGCGGCGCACTTCAGCCGGGTGGGTGTTGGGCGCCAGGACCAGGCGTTCCAGCGCTGCCACCACGTCCGGCGCCTGCTGCAGAAGCCGCAGCATCAGGCGCCCGCCCATGCCGGCCAGGACGGCCACGCTGACCTCGCCGGGAGTCACGACCTTCAGCCCGTCGCCCTGTCGGAGGTCCAGCCGGTCCAGAACCCCGGCCGATCTAGCGTGCACTCTGGCCTGGGCCAGGGGGCCGGAACGAACGTCCGCCCCGATGGCGGCCTCGACCACACCGCTCTGCAACAGGGCAATGGGCAGGTAGGCGTGGTCCGTGCCCACGTCCAGCAGCCGCGCCCCCGGCGGTATCATCGTGGCAACAGCCTCAAGTCGCGGCGAAAGGTTCACGTCTTATCACCTCAGCGTTCCTCCTCTATTTTCCCGATCTCGGGCTCCGGTCCTTCCGGAAAAGCAAAGGCCCGGCGACAAGCGCCGGGCTAGGAGGAGGGAAGAGAAGCCAGGGTAATGGATGTAGCGGTCAGGCCTCGAGGGCCTCCGGTTGAAGGAGAGGCAAGCCTTCTTTCGGCGCGAGTTCCGCCAGACAATCGGGACAAAGCGCAATCTTTCCGGGCTTGGCGGGAGTGCCAGGCCGCAGTCCGCACCAGAAGCAGAGTTCCGTCTTAGCGGTCTCTTCCGACATGGTACGCCTCAACCTCCTCGTCCGATAGTGATTGGCAAGGGGTAGCCTACCAAAAAGAAAACCCGGCGATACAAGTCCCCTCGTCAGAGAAGGAACTTGCCGCCGGGTCTTTTATTCCCACGGTGTAAGCCGTATGGCTCTGTACCGCTCGGTCCAGGCCCCCGCTGTATCTGCGGAGCGGAACCCTAGGTACACTTCCTCTTGCTTGCCGCTACTATATCAAAGGTTCGTTACCCGTGTCAACGCCGCAAGGCGTTTTACTAGTGCAACAATTTACCGGCTGAAAGCTCTGACAACCCCACCCGGCCCATGGGTGGGGCACCGAATAAAAAACCACGCTCTCTTGAGCGTGGTTTGTCTGGCGAAGATGGTGGGCACTAGAGGGCTCGAACCTCTGACCTCTTCCGTGTGAAGGAAGCGCTCGTACCAGCTGAGCTAAGTGCCCGAGACATGGTCTATTATAGCCGACGGCCCCAGTGGAGGCAAGTTCAAAAACCTGGACAAGCAAGGCGCCGGGACCAGGACTGGACCAACGGCGCCGATGATATCTGGGGGGGCCGGCGCGATTCGAACGCGCGACCAACCGGTTATGAGCCGGCAGCTCTAACCGCTGAGCTACAGCCCCGAAAAGCCGGCGCGACCGACGCCGCACCGAGATAAAAAAATTGGCTCCTCGAGCAGGATTCGAACCTGCAACCCTCCGGTTAACAGCCGGATGCTCTACCGTTGAGCTATCGAGGAACGCAACCTTGTATGCTGCTTTATTGCCGCGTTCCCTGTCGTACGGGGCCGCGTTGACACTGTCGATTATAAGGCACGCTTGGTTCAAGTGTCAACCCGGCGCAGCCGGAGATTTCTGGTGGCCCTGGATGATGAATAGCGAGTTCCCTTGCTTTTTATAGCTGGTACCTCTAGCTGGTATGGTTGCAGACCAACTTGAATAGACAGGTTCTGGGGACCGCACGCACCGGTTCAACCTCTGCGGGTGTGCCCCTGGCGGGTTGACCGAAGGGAACACTCAAGGGGGGCGCCCAATGATCGGACTCATGAGTGCCCTGGCGGCAGCGGGCCTGGGAATTCTCTACCGACTGGTGCATGACAACAAAAAGCGCATCTCACACATGACAGGTATGGTCGTGGCTATGGCCGGAGCGATGACTGGAGGGCTTGCTCTTGGCCTCGCCGTCGGAGCGTTCTTCCGGGACTCTCTGGCGCTTGCGAGCCTGGCAGGTCTGGTCCTGGGCGGCGGTGCGGGTCTGCTGCTCGGAAGCCCGGTGGGGTTGATGCCGGTGCTGGACGGATTACTCTCAGGCGGCATGGGAGGGCTGATGGGAGCCATGCTCGCCGTCATGTTGGATGGCCCGGGCCTGACGATGGTTGCCACCGCCTTCATCGTCCTGTTCACGGCGACAGGCTGGCTGCTGCTCAGTCTGCTCCGCCAGGAGGCGCAGAGCCTGCGGTGGCCGGACTGGCAACCCGACATTCCGGCCATCTGGCGCTGGGGTGCCGGCGCCATTGTGGCAGCGGCCCTCGCCTCCTATCTCCTAACGTCGCCCGCGCAGCCGCCGCGGCGCCAGGTGGCGCCCACACCGCAGCCGGAAGTGCCTATACAGCCGGGCGACCATGATTGACGACCCAATGGATGCGCCGCCGGTGGTCCGTATCCGACCCGGTGAGCGAGTAGCAGTGGCGGTGGTCGCCGGGGCTTCAGCGACAGGCCGGGGAGGGCCCGTCATGCTGGAGGATCAGGCCCACGGCATGCGCTTGATCATCGACGCCAAGTAGAGAGGGAGCGGCCGTTAGCCGGCCGCTCCCTAAGTTTGGATTGCTGACGATCAATCCAGGTAATCCTTCAGTTTCTTGCTGCGGCTGGGATGGCGCAGTTTGCGAAGGGCCTTAGCCTCGATCTGGCGGATGCGCTCTCGCGTCACGCCGAAGACGTGGCCAACCTCCTCCAGGGTGCGCTGCCGCCCGTCGTCCAGCCCGAAGCGCAGCCTCAGAACCTTTTCCTCGCGGGGCGTGAGCGTCTCCAGGACCTCCTCCAGCTGCTCCTTCAGCAGCATGAAAGAGGCGGCTTCCGCCGGCGCCGGTGCATCCTCGTCCTCGATGAAGTCACCCAGGTGGCTGTCTTCCTCTTCGCCGATGGGCGTCTCCAGTGAGACCGGCTCCTGCGCGATCTTCTGGATCTCGCGCACGCGCTCGACAGAGATCTCCATCTTGGCGGCGATCTCCTCGGGGGCCGGGGCGCGCCCCAGGTCCTGCAGGAGCTTGCGCTCCACACGGATCAACTTGTTGATCGTCTCCACCATGTGGACGGGAATGCGAATCGTCCGGGCCTGGTCCGCGATGGCGCGGGTGATGGCCTGACGAATCCACCACGTGGCGTAGGTGGAGAACTTGAACCCCTTGCGGAAATCGAACTTCTCCACGGCCTTGATCAGGCCCAGGTTGCCCTCCTGGATCAGATCCAGGAACAGCATGCCGCGGCCCACGTAACGCTTGGCGATGGAGACGACCAGACGGAGGTTGGCTTCCGCCAGACGGCGCTTGGCCTCCTCGTCCCCCTGCTCGATGCGCTTGGCCAGCTCGACCTCTTCCTCGGCGGTCAGCAGCTGAACGCGGCCAATCTCCTTGAGGTACATACGGACCGGGTCGTCAATGGCGACGCCCTCCGGAACCGACAGGTCGGCGTCTTCCTCTTCCGGCTCCTCTTCGGGCAGGGTCTCGGGTTCCACAGCCTCGGCATCACCGGCGTCACCGTCCGCGACGGCAGGTTCGGCTCCCACCGCCTCCGCCTCGGTGCCGGCGGCGCCCATGACCTCTATGCCTACTGTGCCAAGGGCCTCGTAGACGTCATCAATCTGATCGGGGGTCAGGTCCACGCCCTGAAGGGTGTCCATGATCTCCGCGTAGGTCAGGACGCCGCGCTTCTTGCCCCTGGCAATAAGCTCCTTCACGCCCTCAATCTTGCTGATATCCTGCTTGGAAGCCATGTACCCTTCCCCCCTCTCGAGGCATCCTACTGGCTGACGATCGTGGGTCGCTTGGTCTGACCGACGAGCCGCTGGTACTCCTGCAGGGCTGCCAGCCGCTCCTGGTCTGAGGTGCTCTTCTCAATGACGACATGTAGTTCGGCCAATCTTCTTCTCAATATATGCTGCTGAATCGCGTGGATACAATCGGCAAGACTTCGGTTCAGGTCGCCCTCCGACTTCGGACCCGCCAGGAGATTGGTGGCCTCCCGAAGGTCTTCCTCATGGGTCAGGCTGCGCAGAGCCCGCTGAACGCCGTCTTGGGACAGGGCATTTTCAGAACCCCGGGCCTCCAGAAGCGCCTGGGCAATTCTCCGGTAAACAGGGTGTTCGAGCAAAGAGGACGTAAAACCTGCTTGCCCCGACATCAACCCTGGTTCTTGCAACAGAAGCCGTACGATCAGCCTTTCGGCACGCACCCGGTCATCAGGAAGGTCCACGGCAGGGCCGGCGGGGCCGGTGGGGCCGGGAACCCCTGTCCCCTTGCGGTCGATTTCTTCACTATTATGCCAACTTTTACCGCGTGTATGCTGTCCGGGAGCTCGTTGCCTGGCCACAAACTTCTTGAGGTCGAGCCGCAGGTCCTGCTCGCTGACGCCCAGGCGGTCCGCCAGCCAGCGGATATACTCGCTGCGACGCACCTCGTCCGCAATGGCCGCCAGCACGGGCGCGGCACCCTTCGCCACCTGAGCCTTCCCTTCGGGCGTGCTGGAGCCGTACCGCTGCAGCAGACGGTCGAGTCGGAACTGCACCAGGGGCTGCGCCTCCGCGGTGAGGCGCCGGAACGACTCCGCGTCGTGGCTGCGCAAGAACTCATCCGGGTCCTTGCCCTCGGGGAGGCTGAGGACGCTCACCTGGCAGCCCAGGCCGCCCAGGATTTCCAGCCCTCGCAGGGTGGCGTTCTGCCCGGCGGCGTCGGAGTCATAGGCAATGACGACACGGGGCGTCTGCTGTAGGAGCAGTTTGCCCTGGTCAGCGGTCAGGGCCGTCCCCAACGACGCCACCACGTTCGTCACGCCGGCCTGATGACAGGCAATGACGTCCATATAGCCTTCGACGATGACCGCCTGATCCTGTTCGCGTATGTTCCCCTTGGCCAGGTGCAGGGCGTAAAGGTTGCGCCCCTTATCGAAGAGGGGGGACTCCGGCGAGTTCAGGTACTTGGGCCCCTTGCCATCCTCCAGGGCGCGTCCGCCGAACCCGATGACGCGGCCGCGGATGTCCCAGATGGGAAATATCACCCGGCCCCTGAAGCGGTCGTAGTAGCCGCCACCCTTGGGCCGGGGCTGGATCAGGCCGGCCTTGACCAGGGTGTCGGGTTCAAAACCCCGTCGCGTCATCAGCCGGTAGAGATGGTCCCAGCCGTCAGGAGATGACCCCAGGCCGAACCGGACCAGGGACTCGTCCTGCAGGCCGCGCCGCTGGAGATACTCCAGGGCCGCCTTCCCGGAGGGCTGCCGGAGTTCATACTGAAAGAACCTGGCCGCCCAGTCCAGGGCCTGTCGCAGCCGCTCCTGTTCCTTCTCCCGGAGGCGCTCCGCCGGACTGCGGTCGTCGTCGATGCTGACGCCGGCCCGCTCGGCCAGAAGGCGTACGGATTCGGGAAAGTTGAGATTCTCCCGCAGCTGCACGAACCGAAAGACGTCACCGCCCGCCTGGCAGCCGAAGCAGTGAAAGATCTGCTTGTCCGGCACCACGTTGAACGAGGGCGTCCGCTCCGAATGGAAGGGGCAGAGCCCCACGTAGCTGTGGCCGCGGCGCTTGAGAGCAACGTATTCGGAGATGATGGCGACGATGTCGCTTCGGCTGCGTACCTCCTCGATTACCTGCTCCGAAATCCCGGCCAAGACTACCACCGCCACCCCAAATGGGGGTTAGAAAGGCCCATCTCCGGCTTACCGGAGACGGGCTGTTTCGGTTGCGCATTCGTTACTTCGCCAGAGAGGGTTCAATTCCTGCCAGGGTCGTGCCTCTTTCTGTAATAAGGCAACCATGATTTCTATAAAGCCGAAAATTCAAGGTTTCTCACACCCTGAACCGGTCCACCTCGCTCTGCAGTTCCCGGGCCTCCCGGGCAAGCGCGGCTGCAGCCCTGCCGATAGCGTCGGAGGTTTGCCGGACGGGGCCGGCCACCTCCTCGGCGTTGGCCTGCTGGCGCGAAATGGCGGCCACGCTCTCCAGAGCCTGGGCCACCTCGTCGGCCCCGGCGGCCATCTCCTCGGTGGAAGCCGTGTTCTCCTCGGTGATGGCGGCGACACTGCCCACCGCCTCCACGACCTGCCGCGACTCCGCCAGGGCGGACTGGGCCGACTGGGCGATGTCGGCCACGGCCTTGGCCGCCTGGTCGACGTGCTCCAGGATGGCCGAGAGTGCCTGGCCGGCGTTGCCGGCCAGCTCTGAACCCCGCTCCACCTGGCGGGTGCCCTGGTCCATAGAGCCAACGGCCCGTCGGGTACCCTGCCGGATGGCGTCCACCAGGGCCGCAATCTCCTTGGCGGAATGCGCCGAGCGCTCGGCCAGCTTGCGCACCTCGTCCGCCACCACGGCGAAACCGCGGCCGTACTCGCCGGCGCGGGCCGCCTCAATGGCGGCATTGAGCGCCAGCAGGTTGGTCTGGTCAGCGATATCGGTGATGACCTGGAGGATGCCGCCCACCTGCTCGGAATGGGTTCCCAGCTCCTCTAACTGCTGGGCCGCCTGCAATACGGCCTCGCGCACCTTACCCATGTTGTCCAGGGTGGCCTGAACCACTTCCACGCCGCCCTTGGCCGTCTGCGAGGCCTCCAGCGAGGCTTCGGAAACCGCCGCTGCGTTGTCGGCCATCTGCGCCAGGATGGTGGCCATGCGGTCCACCGCGGAAGACGCCCCCTGCACCATGCGGGCCTGGTCCTGCGCGCCGGCTGCGATTTGCTGGGTGGCCTGGCGCAGCTCACCCATGACCCGGGCCGCCTCGTCCACCCGATGGGCCTGCTGGTCTGCGGACCTGGCCACGTCGGCCACAGCTTCGGCTACCTGACCGGCCACGCGCCCGGTCTGCGCCGCCTCGTCCTCCAGGCCGGACACGGATCCGCCCAGGCTGACCGCGGTGGTCCGCACCCGCTCCAGCAAGGATGATACGGAGTGCCGCATGGTGAGGAAGGCTTCGGTCAGGTCGCCGGTCTCATCTGAACTGGTCCGGCGCAGCGCGTCATCCGTAAAATCACCTGTGGCCATGCGGTCGGCGGCCGCCCGCAGGCGCAGCAGGGGCAAGACGATGAAGCGGGACAGGAGCCAGGTGACCGCCAGAACCAGCAGCAGCGCGACCACGGTGATGAGCAGCAGGGTGCGGGTCAACCGGTTGCGGGCGGCGGCGAACTGGGACTCGGGAATGCCCACGTAGGCGGCGGCCACGACCTTGCCGGAAGCGTCACGGAGAGGCCGGAAGAGCCCCCGCTGTGAGGCTCCGCCCAGTTGGGAGGCGCCGCGATAAGGGTTCCCCGCCTGAAGGGCCAGGAGGGTCTGCGCCTTGTCACGGGTGCCCACGTCGCGCCGCGTTGCGGTCTTGGACTCGCCCGCCGGCACGAAAGCGCTGGCGGCGACGCGGACGCCGTCAAGAGACAGAGACGCCGAGATGAGGCCGCCGGAGCGCTTGGCCACCTCGTCCACCAGGTCCACGTTGTTGTTGAGCACCTCGGCTGCAACAACGGCGCCCAGCGGTGTGCCCAGCCCGTCCAGGATGGGCACCGCGGAAACCAGGGCCAGGGCGTTCTGGACGCTCTTGCCCTCCGGTCCATCCACCTGCACCAGACGGGTCACCTCGCGCCCCTCGCCCGCCAGGTCCGACGGCGGCAGGGCCACCAATCCCGTCTTCGGTTTGCCCGATTTGACCGCCTGCTCCAGCATCCCCTGGAAGGAGACGGTGTCGCCGATGGTCTGGCCGCTGACGCGGCCCAGAACGGCGCCGGCCGGGTCGGTGACGGTGAGGATGTTGACGCCGGTTGTTCGCTGCTTGGCCGAGGCCAGGACCATGCCCAGTTGGACCTGGTTGCTCAGGGCGGCGGGCTGCACCTCCAGGGTGTGACCCACGGAGACTGCCAGGGTCTCCAGATTCGACTGAGCCCGGGCCAGGAGAGTCTCCTCCAAGTTTCCCGCCAGTTCCAGGCGGGCCGAGGCCTGGCCGTCCATCTCCCCGTTGAGCAGCCGCACGGTGGCGGCGGTCAGAGCCGAGCCAACCAGAATGACGGAGGCCATGGAGAGAAAGGCCACCTTGGCAGCGACGCCCAAGCGCCAGGCCCCCGGTGCGAGACGGGGAAGACGCCACGCCGGGCGGCGGCGTTGCGTTCTGTTCGGACCCGGCTGCGGGCGCCGCCGTCCATCGGTCGGGGCCTCCCGGAGTCCCAGAATCGGAAAGATTCCCCTCGCCAAGCTCAGAACCCCCTGTCGAAAGCTCACGAAACACACCGGTTTTCGACGAGGGAGCGCTGGTTTCCTGCTTCCTCTTCTGGAAGGGGATGTCAAGCGGTCTTGCTGCAACGACGCCAGCGTGGCAAAAAAGCCTCCACCGCAAGGGTGGAGGCTTTATCAGGTTGCAGAACGGCTTGAGGCGGGAACGTTGGCCTACTTGGCGCGCTCCTTCTTCAACCGGGCCTGCGCTGCCGCCAGGCGGGCGATGGGCACCCGGAAGGGCGAGCAGGACACGTAGTTGAGGCCGGCGTTGTAGCAGAACTCGATGGAGGCCGGGTCGCCGCCGTGCTCGCCGCAGATGCCGACCTTCAGGTTCGGGTTGGCGCCGCGGCCGGCGTTGACGGCCATCTGAATCAGCTTGCCCACGCCGCCCTGATCCAGCGACATGAAGGGGTTCTCGGGGAGAATCTTCTTCTCGACGTAGTGGGCCAGGAACTTGCCCTCCGCGTCGTCGCGGGAGAAGCCGAACGTGGTCTGGGTCAGGTCGTTGGTGCCGAAGGAGAAGAACTCGGCATCCTTGCCCAGCTCGTCGGCGGTGAGGGCGCCGCGCGGCACCTCGATCATCGTGCCGTACTTCCACTCGAAGGTGACGCCGGTCTCCTGCATCACGGCCTCGGCCGTGCCCTTGACCAGTTCCTTCATCCGGGTCAGCTCGTTGGTGTGGCCGACCAGCGGGATCATGACCTCGACCTTCGGGTGCAGGCCACGCTTCTTCAGAGCCACGGTGGCCTGGAAGATGGCCCGGGCCTGCATCTCATAGATCTCCGGGTAGACCAGGCCAAGGCGGCAGCCGCGGAAGCCGAGCATCGGGTTGAACTCGGCCAGGGCCCGCACCTTGCGGAGCATGGCCTCCTTCTCGTCCAGCTCCTTCTGCAGGACGCCGGCGTTGGCGCCGGTCTTGCCGGCGGTGGCGATGCGCTCGCGAAGGACGGCCACGTCCACGGTCAGTTCCATCTGGTTGGGGAGGAACTCGTGGAGCGGCGGGTCGAGCAGGCGGATGGTGACAGGGAAGCCGTCCATGGCCTCCAGGATGCCCTCGAAGTCGCCCTGCTGCATAGGCAGCAGCTTGCTGAGGGCGGCCTTGCGCTCATCCAGCGTCTCGGCCAGGATCATCTGTTGCACCACGGGCAGGCGGTCCTGGGCCATGAACATATGCTCCGTGCGGCAGAGGCCGACGCCGGTGGCGCCGAACTCGCGGGCCTTGCGGGCGTCCTCCGGGGTGTCGGCGTTGGCTTCCACGCCCAACGTCCGGGTCTCATCGGCCCACTCCAGAAGCTTCTTGAACTCGGGCGAAATCTCCGGGTCGACCAGGGGCACGGAGCCCAAGATGACGCGGCCGGTGGCGCCGTCAACGGCGATCAGGTCGCCTTCCTTGATGGTGACGTCGCCGACGGTGAACTGCTTGCGGTCCAGGTCGATGCGCAGGGCCTCGCAGCCGACGACGCAGGGCTTGCCCATGCCGCGGGCGACGATGGCCGCGTGGCAGGTCATGCCGCCGCGGGAGGTCAGGATGCCCTGGGCCTCGACGATGCCGTGGATGTCGTCCGGGGTGGTCTCGGGGCGCACCAGAACGACCTTCTGGCCTTCCTGGCCGAGGCGCTCGGCGTCATCGGCGCTGAACACCGCAGCACCCACAGCAGCACCGGGGGAGGCGGGGAGGCCGGTGGCCAGGACGTTCAGCTTGGCCTTGGGGTCGACGCCGCGGTGGAGCAGCTTCTCCACCTGGTCGGGGGCGACGCGCAGCAGGGCTTCCGGCTTGTCGATCTTGCCCTCGGCCACCAGGTCGACGGCGATCTTCATGGCCGCGGCCGCAGTCCGCTTGCCGCTGCGGCACTGCAGCATGTAGAGCTTGCCGCGCTCGAAGGTGAACTCGATATCCTGCATCTCAGCGTAGTGAGACTCGAGCAGCATGCAGACGTTGTACAGCTGGTCGTACACAGCCGGCATTTCGGTGTGCAGCTCGGCGATCTGCTTGGGCGTCCGAATGCCCGCCACGACATCCTCGCCCTGGGCATTCGGCAGGTACTCGCCGTAGAACTCCTGAGCGCCGGTGTTCGGATTGCGGGTGAAGATGACGCCCGTGCCGGAGTCGTTGCCGGTGTTGCCGAACACCATGGTCTGCACGTTGACGGCGGTGCCCAGGCTGTCCGGAATCTTGTTGATTTTACGGTAGACAATTGCGCGCGGGTTGTTCCAGGAATCGAACACGGCACGCACGGCCATGATCAGCTGATCACGGGGATCCTGCGGGAAGTCGCGGCCGGTGGAGCGCTTCACCAGAGCCTTGTAGTCTTCCACGATGCCCTGCAGGGTGGCGGTGTTCATCTCGTGGTCGTAGTGGACGCCGGCCTTCTCCTTGTGGTGCTCGAGGATCTCCTCGAACTGCCGGTGTTCCAGGCCCATCACGACATTCCCGAACATCTGAATCAAGCGGCGGTAGCAGTCCCAGGCGAACCGCTCGTTGTTGGTGGCCCTGGCATGACCAAGGACGGTCTTGTCGTTCAGGCCGAGGTTGAGGATGGTGTCCATCATGCCAGGCATGGAGATGGGAGCGCCGGAGCGGACCGAGAAGAGCAGGGGAGCATCCTCGCCGCCGAAGCTCTTGCCGATCTTCTTTTCCAGCGTCTTGACGCTATCAAGAATCACCGGCTCGAGGCCTTCCGGGAATTCCTTGCCGAGGTTGTTGTAATCAATGCAGCATTCCGTTGTGATGGTGAAGCCAGGGGGCACCGGCAGGCCGATTTTGGTCATTTCGGCCAGATTGGCGCCCTTGCCGCCGAGGAGGCTCTTCATCTTCGCGTTGCCTTCCTCGAATAGGTAGACGTACTTCTTAATCGTCGCCATTGCGAGTCCCCCTATCGATAATCTCGAGAATCCTGACGGCCGTCTCCTCCACCGCCTGGTTGGTGGCATCGATGACCGGACAGCCCAACTTCCGGAAGATGGCATCGGCATAGGCCAGTTCCGTCAGGATACGCTCCATCCTGGCGTAGCTGGCGTCTACCTTAAGGCCCAGGGTTTTCACCCGTTCCTCCCGGATGTCGTGCAATTTCTGCGGGCTCACCGTCAGGCCGATGATGCGCGGGGCCGGCAGTCGGAAGAGTTCCGGCGGCGGCGCCACCTCCGGGACCAGAGGCACGTTCGCCACCTTCAGTCGCCGGTGAGCCAGGTACAGCGAAACTGGGGTCTTGGAACTGCGGGAAACGCCGATGAGGACCACGTCGGCCTTGTCCAGCCCGCGCAGGTCGCGGCCGTCGTCGGAGGCGACGGCGAAGTCCACCGCCTCTACCCGCTGGAAGTATTCGGCGTCCAGCCGGTGCCTGAGGCCCGGCAGCATCTTCGGCTGCTCGTGGAGCAGCCACTCCAAAGCCTCCATCATCGGGCCCATGAGGTCCACGGCCCGAATGCCCGCCTCGTCCGCCCGCCGCCGCAGGTAGCTGCGCAGGTCGGCGGAGACGAACGTGTAGGCGATCAAGCTGGAGCCGGGATCCGCCTCGGCCAGCACTCGGTCCACGACCTCGGGCGAGTCAGCCATAGCCACGGCCCGAATGTCCACGTCCCGGGCGACGAACTGGGCCAGTGCGGCCCGCGCCAGGCGCTCCGCGGTCTCCCCCGTCGAATCCGAGACGGCGTAGAGAACGCGTATCTGGTCCGTGCGGCTTTCCCTCCTCAACTCCAAGAAATTCGCCCTGTATCGGCCGAATCCTTTCCCCAGGGCCGAGGATTCCAGTGCCAGGCCCATTTGCGAAACTCTCTAAGAAATCGGCTAGGGCCGGGAGTGGTCCTCATCGGGGCCAAGTCGCCAGGGTTCGCGTCCCGACCGCTCGATCTCAATGGTGAAAACGCCGGCCATGGCCGCAAGCGCCCCCAGCAGGGCCACTTCCGGCAGTATCACGGCGCCGATGGCGCCCACCGTCACCGGAATCTCCAGCAGCACGCCCCGCTCGTTGCGAATGGTCACCCTGCGAACATTCCCCTCGCGGATGAGGGACCTGACCTTCTCCGCCAGGTCGCCGGCCTGAACCTCAAGGCGCTCCTGCCAGCCCGGCCCTTCCGGCCGCGACTTCCGATCCAGGTACACCAGCGCCTCCACCACATCCCAGTTCGCGGCCTCCAGGGCTTCCCGGGCGGCCGCCGGACCCACGGCGGCGCGGGCCATGACGGCGTCTAATTTCTCCAACCGATCATCCATATGACTGCACCCCCCTCCGGTTTCTACGCGCCGGAAGCTGATTGGTCCCGCACCAGGTCGAGGAAATCAAGAGACTTGAGCCTGCGGTCCAGGCGGTAGGCCACGTAATAGCGAAGCGCCTCGGTCATCTCCCGTGCCATTCCGGGTTCCAATTGAAGCAGGTGAACCCGCGTCAGGTCGCCGGTAAGCAGGTGCCGCATGGCCTCCACGGCGCCGCGGCTGATGACCGTGCCGGACTCGTCCTCCCCCAGGCAGTTGCTGCAGAGGACGCCGCCGGCGTTGGGGCTGAAACGCACGCGCGACCCGCTGAGCGGGCCCCCGCAGTGCACGCAGGCCTCCAGGCCGGGGCGGTACCCCATCTCGTCCAGCAGGCGCAGCTCGAAGGAGTGCATCACCGGCTCGGGCGGAGCGCCGGCCGCCAGCAGGTGTTGGCTGGCCAGTAAGAGCAGGAAGACGCCGGGGTGCGGCTCGTTGTCGCGAATAAGTTCGTCCGTGAGCTCGGCCATGTAGGTGGCGTAGGCCATGGACGCCAGGTCCCGCTGCAGGCCGCCGAAGGCGTCGATCAGTTCCGCCTGGCTGACCGTATCCAGCGAGCGTCCGCGGAACAGCAACAGACGGCAGTGGATGAAGGGCTGCGACACGCCCGCCAGGCGGTTGCGCGGCCGGCGGGCCCCTTTGGCCACCGCCTGCACCTTCCCCTCGTCCCGGCAGAGCAGGGTCAGGATCTTGTCTGCCTCGCCGAAATCGCGCACCCGCAGGACCAGGGCTTCCGGCTTGTAGAGCGACATTCTAGCCGGCCAGGCCGCTGACGATGGCCACGCCGGCACTGGTGCCCAGGCGGGTGGCCCCGGCCTCGATCATGGTCAGGGCGTCCTGCGCCGTGCGAACGCCGCCGGAGGCCTTGACGCCCATCTGGGGGCCGACGGTCTGGCGCATGAGGCGGACGTCCTCCACCGTGGCGCCGCCCGTTCCGAAGCCGGTGGACGTCTTCACGAAGTCCGCCCCGGCCTGTTTGGCAAGGCGGCAGGCGGTGCGCTTCTCCTCGTCGGTGAGGAAGCAGGTCTCGATGATCACCTTGACGAGAGCCCCGGGGACAGCGCGGGCCTCATTGACCACAGCGCGAATGTCCCGCTCCACCAGACCCAGGTCGCCGCCCTTCAGGGCGCCGAGGTTGATGACCATGTCCAGTTCAACCGCTCCCTGCTGCAGGGCAAGGCGGGATTCCGCAGCCTTGGTCTCGGGCTGGTTGGCCCCCAGGGGAAAGCCGATTACGGTGGCCACGGCCACGCCGGATCCCTTGAGGGCGGCGGCCGCCCGGGGCACGTAGACCGGGTTCACGCACACGGCGCCAAAACCGTTGTCGCGGGCTTCCTGACAGAGGCGATCAATCTCGGCTGTGGTGGCCGTTGGCTTCAGAACGGTATGGTCAATCATGCGGGCGACCTGCTCCCGGCTCATGGACAACACGCTCCTCTGAGAAATGGACACGCCGATTTGCTCGTCATTATAGCACAGGAGAGCAGCCGCCGCCCGTGAAGGCCAGGGCTCATGACACTGCGCCAGGGTCAAGGCCCTGGCGCAGTACGAATGGTCCGGATATAGGGGGGTGTGCCCAAGACTGGAGGCTGGGCCCGGCCTGCCGCCGTACCCCGGGCTACGGCTGGAAGACGCAGGCGGGGTCGGTCTCCAGGTAATCGCCGGTGAGAGCGTAAGCGCGGCCCCGGTGGCCGCCGCAGACGATCTTGAATTCGCACTGGCCGCACCGGCCCTTCAGCCGGCCGGGATCGCGCAGTTCCTTGAAGAGGGGCGCGTTGCGGTAGATGTCCACCAGGCTCTCCTCGCGCACGTTGCCCGCCGCCAGGGGCAGGAAACCGCTGGGGCAGACCTCGCCGATGTGCGAGATGAAAACGAAGCCGTTGCCGTCATTGACGCCCTTGACCGGGCGGTTGAGGCCGTCCTTGTACTGAAAGCCGGCGCCCGCCACGGTCACGGGCATCTCGTGGCGCGATCCCGGCGGCGTGTAGCCCTCGGCCCCGGCGGCTTTGGGAAGGGCGCTCTCGGCCGCCTGTGCCGCGCGCTCCCGCTGAATCACCACGCGGCGGTACATCTGGGCGGCGGTCGACTTGATGTCGAAGGGTTCCTTCTTGGACAGCTCGTAGAGCCAGTTGAAGACCTGCTCGTGCTGCTCCGGCGTGATCATGTCCTCGGCGTTGCCGCGGCCCGTGGGCACCAGGAAGAACAGGCTCCACTGCACGGCGCCCGAGTTGCGGACCAGTTCCAGCATGTTGGGGAGGTCGTCCAGGTTGTAGCGTGAGATGGTGGTATTGATCTGGAAGGACAGGTCCACCTCGCGAATATCGTGGATGATCTGCATCGTCCGATCGAAGGTGCCGGGGATCTTGCGGAAGGCGTCGTGGATCTCGGCGGTGGAGCCGTCCAGGCTGACCGCCAGGCGCAGCACTCCCGCATCCTTGACCTGCTGCAGGCGCTCCTTCGTCACCATTCTGGTGGCGCTGGGCGTGAGGGACGTGCGCAGCCCCTTGGAAACCGCGTACCGGATGATGTCCGGGAGGTCCTTGCGCATCATCGGGTCGCCGCCCGTAATGACGAAGACCGGGTCGCCAAAGCTCTTGATCTGGTCGATCAGGCGGTAGCCCTCTTCCAGAGTGAGCTCCTGAGGATGGCGCAAAGGCTGGGCCTCGGCCCGGCAGTGCTTGCAGGCCAGGGCGCAAGCCCGGGTGACTTCCCAGACCACCGTAAACGGCGCCTGACTGAAGTCGGCCTCCGCCATATGGGCGCTATGCAGGCGGCGTTCCGCGGCCGCCCGCGGCGCCATGCCGGGGTGAACCGCTGCGTATCCGCCTTGAAAGTCGTGATCGCTCACGAATTCCACCTCCAGTTTTCTGTCGGCCGAACCCCTCCAGCCTGGCGTTACGTCTCCATGACGTGAGCACGCAAACGCCGTGCGGGGGCGCGCCGCCCACCTTCCCACGGAGGCGGCGCGGTCCTTCTCGTCCTCTCTCATGGTACCGCTCCGTGAGCGTTGGCAGCAGACCCGGCTTTATCAATTTAGAGGGCGTCTTTTGGACTACCCGGCAATGGCCCATGTTGGCTACATGCAGCATTTCGTCAAGTAGCCTGGCAGTGCCTGCCGGCCTTCTTGTCGCATCCGGCAAACCGCTTGCCATTGTTGAAGTTGCCGGGTTGGGAGGTGACATTTTTTGCCCTTGGACCGCAGGAACTGACCGGACCCCGTCGAATTTTTATGTCACCCTTGCTTTGAGGTGAAACATTTGAAGCGCGCCCTCGCCCTCCTCGCAGCCCTGACCCTCCTCCTCTCCGGTTGCTCCCTGCCCCAGGGCAAGGTCGGAACCACCGTCGGCCAGCCAGTCTCCACCACCCCGACGGCTCAGACCGGTACCGCAGCTCCCCAGCCGGGGCAGGCACCGCCCGGGACCGGCGATGCCCCCGCCGATCCGAACGCGCCCCGCACTCCGCACCAACCGGTTCAGGTCAAGGGCCTGTACATGACCGGCTACATCGCCGGCGGCGACAAGTCTTTCCACGACCTCCTCACCTACATGAAGTCCAGCGGCCTCAATGCTGTGGTCATCGACGTCAAGGACGACGATGGCCTGGTCACCTTCGCCGTGGACGTGCCGGCTGTCAAGGAGTCCGGCGCCAACAAATTCATCAAGGTCTCGGACATGCCCGGCCGGATCAAGGAACTGCACGACAACGGCATTTATACCATCGGCCGCATTGTTACCTACGTCGATCCGGTGCTGGCCAAATGGCGTCCGGACTGGGCCATCCAGGACGGCGGCAGGGTGTATTATGACAGCCGTCGCCTGCCCTGGGGCAACCCCTACAAGAAGGAAGTCTGGCAGTACAATGTGGACATCGCCAAGGCGGCGGTGAAGGCAGGCTTCGACGAAATTCAGTTCGATTACGTGCGCTTCCCGGAGAAGCACATTCAGGGGTTCAACTATGGCGTGGGCCGCGACCAGCGCGTGAACACCATCACCGGGTTCCTCAAGTACGCGCACGACGAGCTGAAGCCGCTGGGTGTCTACGTGGCGGCGGACGTGTTCGGCCTGACCACCACGGTGGTCGACGACATGATGATCGGCCAGGAGTACAGGGCCGTCTCCGAGACCGTGGACTACATCTGCCCCATGGTCTACCCCAGCCACTACAACCCCGGGCTCTTCGGCCTGAAGAACCCCAACGCCGCGCCCTATGAGACCGTGTACCAGTCCATGCTCAGGGGCCTGGAGAAGGCGGACGGCCTGGACATCTCGAAGCACCGGCCCTGGATCCAGGACTTCTCCCTCTACGGCGTGAAGTACGGTAAGGCGGAGATCGAGGCCCAGATTAAGGCCCTGGCCAACGCCGGTGTGCGTCAGTTCATCCTCTGGGACCCCAACAACAAGTACATCCGCGGGGTGGACTACAGCCTCATCGACTCCACACCGGCACTGCCTCATCCAAAGCCCGAGCCCAAGCCGGCCGAGAACGGCGGCACCGGTTCCTCCGGCACAACCGGCGGCAACACATCCGGTGCGTCGGGCTCGAACACCACGGCCACCCCCTGAGGCGGCGGCGTCAACACCACGGCGAAACGGGGAGGGACAACAGTCCCTCCCCGTTTCGCCTCAGGGTTGCCCGCCGCTCATTTCTAAGATTCAGCGCACCAGCACGGTGCGAAGGCGCTGAACGAAGCTGATCCTTTCCGACGGTACCGCAGCCACCGCCTGCGGGTCCTCCACCCGGTCGGCCAGCCGCGCCAGGGCCTGGGCTGCCGGAGCCTGGGGGTTGTCCAGCAGAGGGGCCACCTGGCGCCTGACGGCCCGGGGCACCTCGGGGTCAACCGGGATGTGGCCCAGGTAGCCCAACCGCCCGTCCAGGCGTTCCCGCACCGCCGCGTCCAGCCTTCGGAAGGCGTCCCCCGCCTCCAAGGGTCCGTTGGCCTGGTTCATCAGGACGCGAACCAGGCGGCCGGAGGCCAGGTCAAGGGTGCTCAGGAGACCGTAGGCGCCCGTGAGGGAGTGGGGTTCAGGCGTGGTGACGATCAGGGTCTGGTCCGCGGCGGCGATGAAGGTGGTCACCAGGCGCGAGATGCCTGCGCTCAGGTCCAGCAGCACAACGTCCGACTGATCCTCCAACCAGCGCAGGGCGTCCAGCAGCCGTCCGAACTGCCAGCGGTTGATGCCCGCCAGGTCCGGCACGCCGGCGCCGCCGGGGATGAGCCGCAGACCGCCCGGGAGTGTGCACATGGCGTCGCTCATCGGCCTCTCGCCGCGAGCCACGCTCTCCAGGGTGGCCGCGGGCTGCAGCCCCATCATGGTGCCCAGGTTGGCCGTGCCCAGGTCCGCGTCCACCAGGGCGACGCGCCGGCCACGCATCGCCAGCGCCAGACCCAGATTGAGGGCGACCGTGCTCTTGCCGGTGCCGCCCTTGCCGCTGGCCACGGCCAGCACGCGGCACGGTCTGGGCTCGGCAGCCTGAATGACGCGCTGCAGGTCCCTCGGGTAGGTGATGGTGGCCGCGGGAACAGGCGTGAACCGCCTCTGCACAACCCGGGCGCGGAACTCATAGGTATAGCGCCCCGGATTGGCGTTGTACGGCACGCGTACCGTCGCCTGCTCTCCGGGAACGAGCGGCACGGGCCGCCCTCGCCTGTAAGGCATGGACACCACCAGATGGTCCGCCTCCGCCTCCAGCACCCTGGCCAACAACGGCGATGCCTCGCGGTCGTAGTCCAGGTTCAGCCACAAGGGGCGATGGCGCAAGACTTCACTGCCTGACACCGGGCAAGGCCCCCCATGTTGCAAGAAGTTCCCAAGGCAAATCCTTACAGTCGGTCTTCGCCATTAGTTTACAAATACCTGCCCCAGTCGTCAACTAGGTCGAAAACAAATAGGGAGGAGCATGTGGCTCCTCCCGATTGCCGTCATCATGTGGTTGCTTCGTTATGCCGGGCCGCGTTACGTCTCCTCCGGGCGGTACCCCATCTGACGCAGGAGGTCCTCCCTGTCACGCCAGTCCTTCTTCACCTTGACCCAGAGGTCCAGGTAGAGGCGCGACCCGAGCAGAGCCTCGGCCTCCTCCCGGGCCTGCTTGCCGATTTCCTTCAGCATGCGCCCGGACTGGCCGATGAGGATGCCCCTCTGGGAATCGCGCTCGACGAAGACGTTGGCCTTGACGTAGACCAGCCCGTCCGGCCTCTCCTGCATCTCCTCCACCACTACGGCCACGGAATGGGGAACCTCGTCGCGGGTCAGGTTGAGGATCTTCTCACGAACCAACTCGGCCAGCAACTGGGCCTCGGGCTGGTCGCTGACCGTATCGTCCGGATAGTACTGCGGCCCCTCCGGCAGCAGCGGTCGGATGCATCCCATCAGAGCGTCCAGGTTGGCTCCGGTGGTGGCCGAAATGGGCACCACCTCCGTGTAGTCGTGAAGCTGACTGTACGTTGCGACGGCCGCCAGCAGGTGGTCCTTGGTCACCAGGTCCAGCTTGTTGACCGCCAGGATGGCGGGCGTTCCCGCCTCCTTCAGTTGGCCGGCGATGGCCCGGTCGCCTTCGCCCACGGGGGCCGTGGCCTCCACCACGTGCAGGACCACGTCCACCTCCGTCAGGGTTCGAGCCGCCACCCGCACCATCATCTCGCCCAGCCGGTGCTTCGGCTTGTGAATGCCGGGGGTGTCGATGAACACCACCTGGTGGTCAGCCCCGGTGACCACGGCCAGAATGCGGTTGCGCGTGGTCTGGGGCTTGTCGGACATGATGGCCACCTTCTGCCCCACCAGGCGGTTGAGCAAGGTGGACTTGCCCACGTTCGGCCTGCCGATGATGGCCGCAAACCCAGAGTGATAGGCCATACCCTAGCGTCCCTGCCCTTGCTGCAGCTCGTCCGTCGTGAAGGCTCCCGGCAGCAGGTCGCGGCTGGAGGTCACCATGACGTCGCCCTTCAGGTTGCCGATGATGACCCGGGCCTGCGGGGCCAGCTCCACCATCACCTGGCGGCAGGCGCCGCAGGGCGTGGTCAGGGCCTCCGTGTCTGCCACCACGGCCATGGCGGCGATGTTCCTATCACCCATGGCCGCAGCGGTGAAGAGGGCGGTGCGTTCGGCGCAGTTGGTCAGTCCGAAGGAAGCGTTCTCGATATTGCAGCCCCGCACAATGCGGCCGGACCCGGTCACCAGAGCCGCGCCGACGCGAAATCGGGAATAGGGGACATAGGCCTGCTCGCGGGCGGCCTCGGCTTCCGTCAGCAACATGCGGTCCTGTTCAGAAAGCTCCTCGCGCTTCATGCGGCTATCCTCCCGATTGGTGTGACGGTAACGTGGAAGCACGCCTCAGTCCCGCGTCGGCCCTTCCGAACCAGGCGCCGCTTCCAGCACGGCGTCTGGCCCCGCCAGGGCGTCCGGCACCACCACGCCGCCGGAGATGACCAGCTTGAGGCCATCCTCCACGCTGATGTCCAGCAGTCGCACCTCGGACTTGGGGAGGACCAGCAGGAACCCTGACGTGGGGTTCGGCGTGGTCGGCAGAAAGACGTTGTAGTAGGTCTCACCCTGGGTCAGCCCCACGGGCCCGCCCGCCACCTCGCCGGTTATGAAGCCTATGCCCCAGGATCCCCGGCGCGGGTACTCGATGAGAGCGACACGTTTAAAGGCACTCTGATCCTTCTGCAGGAAGGCATCCGTCAGTTGCCGCATGGTGGCGTAAACCGAGCGCACCAGCGGCAGCTTCTGCAGCCATCCTTCCAGGTAGGCGAGCACGCGCCGGCCCAGCAGGTTGGTGGCCAGCACTCCCGTCAGAAGAATGACGATCAGGGTGACCAGCAGCCCGATGCCGGGTACCCGAAACCCGAATTGCCGGTTGATGAAGTCGTCCATGGGAGCGCCGAAAAGGCCATCTACGGTGAAGAAGACCCAGCGCAGCACCAGGTAGGTGACCGCCGCAGGAGTGATGGCGATGAGTCCGGCCAGAAAGAACGTCTGCAGGCGCTTCATGATTAGCGTGGTTCACCCTTTCCATTGCGGGGCCCAGCCCAGGGCCAGATGAGCCCCAGGGCGCCGGCCAGACTGACGCTCAGCGCCGCCAGCAGCAGCAAGCTGATCACCGGATGGGCCAGCAGCCGTGCCGGCCACCCGGGCAAGGACGGAAGAAGCTGTGGCAGGAGCACCAGAATGGCCACCACCAGAGATTGGGCCACCGCCATGAGCACGGCCCCGGCGGCCACGTGTTTGGCAAAGCGGGCCAGCGGCTGCACCTGCGGCGAGGCCAGGTCCACCGCCGCCTCCACCGCGCTGTTGGTCACCTCGGCCCCCAGCACCAGAAAGACGGAGGTGAGCAGCCAGAGCCAGCCTGTGCGGTCGAGTTGCAGCAGGAAGCCGGCCGTAACCGTCAGGGTGGCCAGGGCCACTTGCCAGCGCAGGTTGTGTTCGGCCCGATAGGCCAGCCCCAGGCCGTTAAAGGCCTCGGCCAATCGCTGCGGAAAGTCGCGGCACCCCGACGGACCACGCTGCCTGGCGATCATGGCCTGCTCGCATCGCCCCGGCCCAGTCCGAGAGGCGTGAGAGCCTCCTCCGTGCGCCGCATCATATCGGCCTCTTCCTGGGGCGTCCCGTGGTCGTAGCCCAGCAGATGCAGGGTGCCGTGCACCGCCAGGAAGGATGCTTCGCGCTCCAGCCCGTGGCCATACTCCTCAGCCTGCTGGACCGCCCGGGGCAGCGAGATGACCACATCGCCCAGGAGCGTGTCCTGAGGGCCGCCGGTCACCGCGGGCTCACCCTCTCCGGCCTCCTCCTGCAGAGCGAAGGAGAGCACGTCGGTGGGCCTGTCCACACCGCGGTACTGGCTATTGAGGCCCTGAATGGCCTCATCGTCCACCAGGGTGACGTCCACCTGGGAAGAGCCGTGGCCCTCCTGCTGGAGCACGGATTCCACCGCCCGCTCTATCAGGCCCAGGAGGGGCTCCGGGGCGGGCACCCGGTCCTGATCGTTAACCACGTTTGCTGGCATCGCTGCCTCTCCTCCGCTCCAGGGCCGCCAGTTCCTTCTCGGTCTCCGGGTACTGAATGCGGGTATGGTATACACCCGCCAGCACACGGACAAAGGTCTCGGCGATGGTGTCCAGATCCTTCAGGGTCAGGTCGGATTGGTCGAGCTGACCGTCATTCAGCCGGTCGCGAATGATCTTCCGCACCAGGCTCTCGATTTTCTCCATGTCCGCCGTCTTCAGGGAGCGCACCGCCGCCTCGGTAGAGTCCGCCAGCATCAGGATGGCGGTCTCCTTGGACTGCGGCCGCGGTCCTTCGTAGCGGAAGTCCTTCTCCAGGACCTGCTCCATGCCGGCGTTCTCGGTGGCCCGGTTGTAGAAGTACGAGATCAGCGTGGTTCCATGGTGCTCGGGAATGAACTTGATGATTTCGGTGGGCAGCCGGGCCTGCCTGGCCATCTCCACCCCGTCGCGGACATGGCTGGAGATGATCAGGGCCGACAGGTGGGGGGATAGCTGGTCATGGGGATTCTCCCCGCCGAATTGGTTATCGATGAAGAAGTAGGGGCGCTTCGATTTACCGATGTCGTGGTAGTAGGCGCCGACGCGGGTCAGCAGGGCGTCGCCCCCCACGGCCTCCACCGCCGCCTCCGCCAGATTGGCCACCATCAGCGTGTGGTGGTAGGTGCCCGGCGCCTCCACCAAAAGCTTCCGCAGCAGTGGGTGGTTGGGGTTGGCCAGCTCCAGAAGCTTGATCGGCGTGACCACACCGAAGAAGGTTTCAAAGAAGGGCAGCGAACCGATGGTCAGAACGCTGGAAAGCAGGCCGTTGCCGAAACCCCAGAGGGGGTTGTACCAGGTGGTCAGGCTGGTCAGGGGCGAACCGCTGGAGAAGGTGAAGGCTAGGGCCGTCAGAGCCGAGGCCCCGCCGGCCAGGACGCCGGCCCGCATCAGGTCGGAGCGCTGGGAGACGCGGCTCAGGCTGTAGACGCCCACCAGGGCGCTGATCAGCGTGGCCAGAAGGACCGAAGGGTCGGCCTGTGCCGCCACACCGTAAAGCACGGACAGAGCGACGCCATAGATTAGGGCCAGCCGCGACTCCAGCAGCACCGTCACCAGCATGGTGGCCGCGGGGATGGGCGCCAGGTAGGGCGAGAGGGTCAAGGCCAGGCCGATGAGCAAGGCCACCAGGGCGTTGAGGCCCAGCAGAACGATGCGGCTTTCGCTCTCCCACACGTCCCGGCGGAACTGGTAGAGGTACACCGCCACCAGGGCCATGGCCAGGGCGGTGATCAGGGCGCTGGAAATCAACTGACGCCAGGGCGGACCGGACTGAAGCAGGCCCAGGTCGCGCAGCAGCGTAATCTGCTCCGGCGTCACCTGCTTATACTGCTCCACCACAGCCTCGCCTTTCAGCACGATGACCGGCAGCACGCTCTCCGCCGCCGCCTGCCGGGCCCGGACCGTAGCCGTCTCGTCGTAGCGCATGTTGGGCCGGATTACCGACCTGGCCGCCTCCGTGACGAAGACCTGGAGGTCTTTGCTCAGCCTCAGGACGCGAACTTCCGCCTCCAGGGCGGAGCGCTGGGCCGTTGCTTCCTCCTCCGTGCGAATGCGGCCGGTCAGGGTGCGTTGAACGATGTCCCGGGCCTTGCCCTCGGCTCTGCTCAAAACCGCATCATCGACCTTGACCAGGGTCAGGTAGACGGAATCCGGCAGGGTCAGGGGCAGGTCGTTCTTCAGTTGTGCCGCCCGCTGGGCGTCGGGAGCCTCGGAGTCTCTTGCCGCCTGCACCTTGAGAAACAGCGCGGTCAGGTCTTGCTGGGCCTGGGCCGACACCTCAGGATCGATCACGTAGACATCCTGAACGCCGGCCGCCGCCTCCTGCCGCTTGCGCTCCGTGGCAACGCGGTTGACGACGTCCCGCGTCGCCGGGATGGTGCGCGTGGCCACCTGCCCCTCCTGGATGTCCAGGCCGCGCGAACCCGAACCCCCGTATACGGAGAAGGTGAGGGCCAGGAAAAAAAGGACAGCCCAAGCCACCCGCCGCGAGGGCGCGTTCGCCTCCGGCAGCCTGGGAAAGGCCCGGTGCAGCTTGTTCAGCCAGCTGTCCCAAAACTCCATCGATTACGTGTTTCCTTCCTCCGGTGCTCGACCTTCACCCTCGCGCCCGTAGCGGTCATAGGCCTGGATGATGCGCGCTACCAACTCCTGCCGCACCACGTCCTGGTCAGTAAGATAGACGAAGCTGACCCCGTCCGTGTCACGCAGGATCCGGCGGGCGTCGTCCAGCCCGGAGCGGCTGCCGTGCGGCAGGTCCACCTGGGTGATGTCGCCGGTCACCACCGCCTTCGAGCCAAAGCCCAGGCGCGTCAGAAACATCTTCATCTGTTCCGGGGTGGTATTCTGCGCCTCATCCAAAATGATGAAGGCGTCATCCAGGGTTCGGCCGCGCATGTAGGCCAGGGGGGCCACCTCGATGAGCCCCTTCTCGGAGTAGCGTTCCGAAGTCTCCATGCCCAGGATGTCGAAGAGGGCGTCATGCAAGGGGCGCAGGTAGGGATTTACCTTCTCCTGCAGGTCGCCGGGCAGAAACCCCAACTTCTCTCCGGCCTCCACGGCCGGACGGGTCAGAACGATGCGGTTGACCTCCCGGTTCTTGAAAGCCAGCACAGCCATGGCCATGGCCAGATAGGTCTTGCCGGTGCCGGCGGGGCCGATGCCGAAGGTCACGCCGCTGGTGCGCATAGCATCCACGTACGCCTTCTGGCCCAGGGTCTTGGGCTTGATTGGCTTGCCGCGCACGGTGACGGTAACTACATCGCTGAACAGTTCCTGCAGGTTGACGGGTTCGCCGTTGCGCGCCAGGCGAACGGCGTACCGGAACTCCTTATCCGACAGGGTGCTGCCGCTGCGAATCAGGTCCAGCAACTGGCGGAACAGGCCCGTCACCTTCGCCACGTCAGGTGCCGGGCCTACCACAGCGACTTCATTGCCCCGGGGGATGAGCCTTACCCCCAGGTTTTCCTCTACCAGCCTTAAATGAACGTCCTGCTGGCCGAACAGGGCCAACGCCTCGGCGTTGTCGGCCACGGTCAGGCGCTCTTCCACTTCTCCGGGTTGAGCCAAAGGGTGAACCGACCTCCTGCAGTTGAAGTAGCGTGATCAGGGCGTCGCCGTTGGGGCCGGCTGCGGCCTCGCCTCCGCCGGTCGGGGAACGGCAATGTCCTCCTGGATGGTCACCAGAAAGCGTATCCCCATGCCCTGAGCAGTTTGCCACACCACCTGCCTGGACACACCCTGAATCTCGGCCCGCGGCGCCAGCCCCTGACGGACCGCCTCCACGACCGCCGCCTCGGCGGCCTGGGTCGCACGCTCCGGCGAGAGCCGCGCAGGTTCTACATCCATGCCGGTAAATGTCGTTTCTACCCATTCGACGGGTCCACCGAGAATCCTGCCCGTGAGCAGGGGCCAGACCCGCCGGTCCACCTGGTAGCTGCCCGTATCGACGGACCGCCCGGGCATTATTATGTCCCGTCGACCCCACTTCAACTCGTAGCGCGTCACCCTCCTACCGTTGGGACGGCGCACCTGCTGAAGCAGGGGCACCTCCACATACACGTCGCGCCAGGTCTCGGCCTTGACCAGGCCGCGGGCCCTCACCGGCACGGCTTCGTCCGGCCGCAGCTCCAGGGCGCCGCGGCCGACCCCCGGCGCCAGCAGGCCGCGAACCAGCACCTGTCCGGCCTCGACCAGATCCCCTTCCCCGACCTCGGGCAAGCCCATGTAAACCGCCAGGGTCTTCACCCGACCCGGGCGGAGGGCCACCAGGTCGGCCGGGTCGTGCTGCCCCCGGTCGGGAGGCGGCAGGGTGCGCTCCACGACCTGGATGATGGCGCGGGTTCCCACGAAGCGGATCAACACCGCTGATGTCTCACCCAGTTGCGCCCGCAGGGATCGTTCGAGGGCGTCCACGTCCACACCCGCCCTATAGGTGCCGGGCCGGAGCCCCAGTGCGGCGGCGGCCTCACGGACCTGGGCCGGTTGCAGCTCCTTCGTGCCGCGGACCTCAACAAACCAGACAAACTGGGAAGCGGCGTAGGCAGTAAGGAGAAAGGCGAGGACGCCGGCCAAGAGCACCTTGCGACGCCTGGCTCGGCCCCAGAGGAAGGGCAACCCCCAGCGCCGGCGTACCCGCACCCGCGTGCGGGTCTGACGCGCCAGGGGGCGCAGGCGAAAGAAGTCCCGCACCGCCATGTGAGCCTGAATGCGGCCCCGCCGCCAGCGGATTTCCCACAGACCGATACCGCGTGTCATGCAGAGATTAATGAACCGCTCTACGGTCGGCCCGGAAGCCTCGATGGTGACCACGCCGGTCAGGTAGCGGCCCAGGTCGGTCAGCGGCATGGCCTCGCGCCCCCGTTCATTCTTCCAGCAGCAGAGCCCGAATCCGGCCCAGCACCATGATCTCCTCGACGTTAATGATGCCGATCTCCAGTTCCTCTCCCTCTATGGCCACCTGGCCACGCGTCACCCCCACCGCCACGCGGTTCGGAGTGTACTCAATCAACCCCCGGTGGTTCTCGACGATGACCTGCAGCCCCCCCACCAGCAGGATGCGCGGCAGGTCCAGGGTGACGTCCTGGGGCAGGTCGAAGAGGTCGGTGAGACGGCGCTTCAACTGATACCTGTCCTGCTTGCCCGATGGCCCGTCCATGGCGCACTCCTCCCGGAGATGTCTATGCCGCCGCCGGCAGGGCCATGCGGCGGGCCCGGCGCCGGGGAGGGTTCCACCGGGTCCCGGCGAATGTTCCAAAAGAGGGAGGGACTTCCACGTGCCTAAATCCCGCGTCCTGATCGCCGGGCTGCTCGGCCTGGTGCTGGTCTCCCTGATCTTCCTCGCCGCCCCCAGGGCCCGCGGCACGATGGGGAAGGTGAGTGAGCCGCCGCGCCCTGACACCGACACCGTCTTCTATCTGGATGAGGCCCTGCAGTCCGATGCCGACCGCATGCTGGCCGCCTACCACGCGCCGGCGGGCACCACCCTCAAGGTGGAGCGGAAGGCCGGTGACGCGGCTGTTGCGGCTGTCAAATCCGGGGCCGCAGATCTGGCGCTCACCCTGGTCAGGCCGGATACCCCAGGCCTCACCGGTCGACCGGTTCTCTACCGGCCACAGGTTCTGGCCGCCCCCTGGCTGAGCCCGGTGCGGGACGTCCCCCTGGACGAGGCGCGGCAACTGGCCGCCACCTCCGTGACGGACAAGAGTCCGGGGCTCCTATCGGGAGGACCCTCGGCCTTCACGCCCAGCCTACAGCCCGTCTGCGTGGACGGCGTGCTTCCCAGCCTGAGCAACATCCGTCAGGGCCGCTACCCTCTCTCTCAGCCGATCTATCTGGTGTCCCGGGACGATGCCGCGCCTTCGGCCGGCGCCGCCAGCCTGGCGGATTGGCTCAGCCGGCCCGAGGCCTCGGACGCCTTCCTGGCCGCTTCCCCCCAGGCCACGCTGACTGTCTTTGGCGACATCATGCTGGCCCGCGGCGTGGACGGTCAGATCGGCAAGTACGGCGTGGACTGGCCGTTTGAGCAGGTCTCGGGCCGCACCGCGGCCGGTGACATCACCTTTGCCAACCTGGAGGCCCCTTTCGGCACCACGGGCACGCCCCTTCCCCGCAAGCTCATCTGGTTCCGCGCCCGCCCGGAAGCGGCCGCCGCGCTGCCCAAGGCCGGTGTCGATGTGGTCACGCTGGCCAACAACCACATCCTGGACTACGACACGCCCAACTTCCTGGAGACCTTGGACCTGCTCGACAAGACCGGGGTCAAACACGTGGGCGGGGGACGCACCCTGACGGAGGCGCGCCAGCCGGTAATCATGGAGGTCAACGGCATCCGCGTCGCCTTCCTCGGCTACAGCGGCTTCGCCGACATCTTCTGGGACTACAAGTACCCGCGGCGCTTTACCGCCACGGACGACACCCCCGGCAAGCCGGCCGTCCCCGGCGTCGCTCCGGTTCGCCTGGACCTCATCCAAGAGGACATAGCCGCGGCGCGCAAGCAGGCTGACGTCGTGGCCGTGGCCTATCACTGGGGCTGGGAGTACACCAACGTGCCGGGGCCCGACATGGTGGCCCTGGCCCACGCCTCGGTGGACGCCGGCGCCGACCTGGTCCTGGGCTTTCACCCCCACGCCGTGCAGGGCTTGGAGCGCTATAAGAACGGCTTCATCGCCTACAGCCTGGGCAACTTTGTCATGGACCAGAAGCGCGACATCACCCGCGAGAGCATGATCCTTGAGTTCCTGCTGCAGAAGGACGGCGTGCGGACCGTCAACGTCGTCCCGGTGATGATTCAGAACTACCGGCCTCACCTGGCAACGGGCGCCGAGGGGGAGAACCTCTGGGCCAAGCTTCGCCGCATCTCCGGCCAGATTCCGGCCCCCGCCGGCATGGTGGACGCCTCTGGACCCAAGGCCCTGACCCCGTCTCCGAAGCCGGCTAAAGCCCCAGCCGTTCCCGCCACTGTAACGCCCTGAACGCATCTGCCTGAATCAAAGAGGCGGAGGCCCCCTTGGGGACCTCCGCCTTTCGGTTGCAGCCATTCAGTTGAGCCTGCGTCGGCTTCGGCGCGCCCGGCAGGGCCCGAGAACCTCCGCCAGAACCACACCCCGGGCCAGGTCCTCCTGACTCAAAGCCCAGTCCACGGCGACGCGGGCGACCGCCGGCTCCGTCGCCTCGGCCTCAGCGGCCGGCGCCAGAGCCGGCCCGGTGTCCATGAGGCTCCGACCCTCCGGGTCGTCCGCCCCCTGGCGGCCCTCCAGATCTTGTTCGCCCTGCAGGCCTTCCAGGTCGGTCGCTCCCTGCATGCCCTCGTCGGCAGGCAGGCCGCTGTCGAAC
>CALMNP010000313.1 GCA_937868875.1 uncultured Bacillota bacterium
CTGGGAAGCGAGCGACCAAACCATGCCGGCTGGTCCGGCGACTGAGGTGGAGAACCTTGAGACCCCTGATCGGCATCTCCTGCTGGCAGAACCCCGAAAGCCTCGAATTCTTCGTCCCGGAAGCCTATGTCCAGTCCCTGCGCAAGGCGGGCGCCACACCCGTCCTGATCCCCTTCGTGAGTTCAGAGGATGAGGCGGAGCAGGCCCTGGCGCGTCTGGACGGCCTGCTGCTCTCCGGCGGCGTGGACCTCGACCCCGTCCACTGGGGGGAAGAGCCACAGCGGCACATGGGCCGCATCGACCCGGCCCGGGACCAGTCTGAACTTCTTCTGGCCCGCCGGGCCCTGACCACCGGCCTCCCGGTCCTCGGCATCTGCCGTGGCTTGCAGGTCCTCACCGTGGCCTCAGGGGGCAGCCTCTGGCAGGACCTGCCCAGTCAGGTGACGTCAAGCCTCAAGCATGACCAGAATGCGCCGCGCTGGTATCCCACACACGCGGTGCGCCTGGCGAACGGGTCGCGCCTCGCCGCCTGGCTGGGCACGGAGATGCGCGTGAACAGCTATCACCACCAGGCGGTCAGGCAGGTTCCGCCCGCGTTCATGGTGGCCGCCTCGGCCGAGGACGGGGTGATCGAGGCCCTGGAGCACCAGAGCCACCCCTTTGCCATTGGCGTCCAGTGGCACCCCGAGGCCATGTGGAACCGGGACCAGAACCACGACCCGCTGTTCCTGGCCTTCGTGCAGGCCGCCCGGTCCGGGGCCGGCCGTCTCCAGGCCGCTGCCGCCTCCACGGGAGGGGCTGTCCGGCATGCTCCCTGAGCGCAGGCTGAGGCCGCGTGACCTGGGGCTGCGCCTCGGGCGACTGGAGCCGGGGGCTCTGAACGCCATTACCGACGTGGCCGGGGTTGGCGTCGGCCATGTCACTCTCCGGCGGGGTGACGGCAAACTGATTCCCGGAGAGGGTCCGGTACGCACCGGCGTCACAGCCATTCTGCCCCACGGCGGCAACCTCTTTCAGGAGAAGGTGGAGGCCGCCGTTCACATCGTCAACGGGTTCGGCAAGACGGTGGGCATCCCTCAGGTGCAGGAACTGGGAACCCTGGAGACCCCGGTTCTCCTCACCAACACCCTCAACGTGGGGCTGGCGGCGGACGCCCTCATCTCCTACATGTGCCGGCAGAACCCGGACATCGGCATCAACACCGGCACCGTCAACGCCTTTGTTGGCGAGTGCAACGACGGCTACCTCAACGACATCCAGGGTCGCCACGTCCGGGAGGAGCACGTCCTGGCCGCCATCGAAGGTGCCAGGGGAGGACCCGTCGAAGAGGGAGCGGTGGGGGCGGGCACCGGCATGTCCGCCTTTCAGTTCAAGGGCGGAATCGGCACGTCGTCCCGTCGGGTGCCTGACGAGTTCGGCGGGTTCACCGTCGGCTCCCTGGTGCTGGCCAACTTCGGACGGCGTCATGAGCTTCAGGTGGCCGGTGTGCCGGTGGGGCTTGAGCTTGCTGACTGGCAGGCGGGCCCGGCGCCCATCGGTCGGACAACCCCTCCCGGCGCCCCGTCCGGATTGCCGGAGCGCGACGAACCGCCGCCCGGCGAACCGCCCTCAGCCGATCCGCCCCCCGGCAGCATCATCATGGTGGTGGCCACGGACGCCCCGCTGAACCATCGCCAACTGGGCCGGCTGGCCCGGCGGGCCGCCATCGGCCTGGCCCGCACCGGCTCCGGGGCCGCCAACGGCAGCGGCGACTTCGTCCTGGCCTTTTCCACCACGCGCCGCACGCCGCACCGGTCGGCCGGGCCCGTGCGCCGGGTGGAGGAATTTGTGGAGGAGGACCGGTTCGCCGGCCCCCTCTTCTGGGCGGCCATCGAAGCCACGGAAGAGGCCGTTTTGAACGCCGTGTTCATGGCTCCCACGGTGGTGGGGCGCGATGGCCATGTTTCGCCCGGACTGCCCCTGGACCAGACTGTTGAGATTCTGCGCCGGTACGGCCGCCTCTAGGCCGCCGTCCCCGGGGCTGCCATAAGGCCCTGCCGACGAGCCTGAGCCTTCGCCCGACGCCTGAAAGGAGCCCATCTTGGTGTCCACTGCACAGCCCTGTCCCGCCCTGCTGCTGGAAGTGACTCGAGGCCCCATCGTCGAAAGCCGTCACTACGGTCACGTGGCCGTCGTCGACAGCAGCGGTCGGCTGCTCTACCAGGCCGGCGACCCGCACCTGGTCACGTACCTGCGCTCCTCCGCCAAGCCCATCCAGGCCATCCCCATCATCGAGTCGGGGGCGGCAGAGCGCTTCGGGCTGGACGATAAGGACCTGGCCCTGATCTGCGCCTCGCACAGCGCGGCCGAGGAGCACACCAGCCGCGTCCTGTCCATGCTGGAGAAGATTGGGGCAGAGGAGTCCGCTCTGAAGTGCGGACCCCACCTGCCCTTTGACCCGGAGACGGCCGCCGGCATGCAGCGGGAGGGTCAGGCGCCCACCGCCCGGCACAGCAACTGCAGCGGCAAGCATACAGGCATGCTGGCTCTGGCTCGCCAGATGCGGGTGTCGCTGGAAGGCTACCTGGAGCCGACTCACACGGTTCAGCAGCGCGTTATTGAAGCCGTGTCCGATGTCTGCGGCGTGGCGGCCGAGGACATTGCCATCGGCGTCGACGGCTGCGGTGTGCCGGTCTTCGGCATGCCCCTGGAGCGCATGGCCTATGGCTTCGCCCGGCTGGCCGACCCGTCAGGCCTGGTGCGCACCCGGGGTCAGGCGGCTGCCCGTCTGCGCGACGCCATGCGCGCCAACCCCTACCTGGTGGCAGGCAAGGGCCGCCTGGACTACGACCTGATGCAGGCCGCCGGCGACCGCCTGGTCTCCAAGGGTGGCGCAGAGGGCGTCCACTGCATCGGCGTCCTGCCCGGGAAGGCCACCCGCGTGTCCGAGCCCTACCGCTCTCAGGGCATCGGCATCGCCGTCAAGGCGGACGACGGCGCCAATCGGGGGAGTGTCTCCACGGCCCTGGAAGTGCTGCGCCAACTGGGTGTGCTGGAGGAGTCACAGCTGGCCATGCTGGCCACCTACCGCGTCGGGCCGGTCAAGAACCTCGCCGGCCGGGTGGTGGGCGAGCTGCGTCCAGCCTTTGCGCTGGAGCCCGTAGCGGCTAAATAACGCCCGCATGTCCCACAGTGAGGAGGCCACCTATGCGCCTGAAGCCAGTCCGTGTTGTCCTGGCGACAGTCCTGCTGGTGCTCTGGCACCTGTTCCTGGCCTGGCTGGCCCGTCAGGCGATGCCCGGCACCACCAGCCGCTGGGCGGTGCTGCCCTATGTGGGCGTATCGCTGGTGTACCTGGCGGGCGTTGGCTGGGTGGCGCGCCACCTCTCCTCGGACGACGCCGGAGACAGGCCCAATCGGATCCAGGCCCTGTCGGCGTTGCTCCTGGCTCAGGTGGTGGTGCAGGCCCTGGATTGGCTGTCCATGAGCCCACCCGGAGACCTTTCTCTGACTCTGCTCGGCCTGCCGCTGGTGGGCCTCAGCCCCTTCATCATGACCCTGCAGATGCTGCTGCCCCACGGCGTGGGGCTGATCCTCGACCGGCTGGTGACGGTCTTCGTACCCTGGGCCGTGACGTACTGGGCCCCCGGCAGCGAGGACGAGGAAGCGCCGGTCAAGAAGAGGACACGACGAGCGGCCCGCTGAGCATTACCTGGCCTACCCAGAACGCACAATATCCACCGGCGGGTTGTTTGGTAAAAACAGGGAGGAACCGAATGGGCCCATCGGTCGTCTCAAGAGGTGGTACGAAATACGGGATGTAACCCGGTGAGGTGATTGGGCATGAGGAAGGTTCTGGTCGGGGCAGGCTTGCTGCTTGCCGTGAGTCTGTCGGCAGGCTGCGCCTCGGGCGCCATGCGGTCCCCCTCTGGACAACCCGTCCCAACGGCGCCCGCCGTCCAGCCGTCCCAGCCCGCGCCTCCCGCCGGCGCCCCTTCCACCGGACAGAAGGAGAGCGGTGCTCCCGCCGCTCCTGCGACGCCGTCACAGGGGAACGGAGGGGGAGGTCAGGCGGCGGCGCCTCCGGCCCGACCCGGTGCTTCTGACATGGAGGCGAGGCTGGTGGTGCCGGGCGAGGCTGCGGCCGGAAAGCCCGTCACGCTGATCCTGGAGGTCACCAACCACGTCGCGGCCATGACCCTCACGTACAATAGCGGTCAGATGTTCGACTTCTGGGTGGAGCAGAACGGCCTGGAGCTCTGGCGCTGGTCCAGAGGCCGCATGTTCACCCAGGCTCTGGTGCACCGCACCATCAATGCCGGTGAGACGGTCCGCTTCACGGCCCAGTGGGAGGGCACGGACAACCAGGGCAAGCCGCTGGCGCCCGGGGCCTATCGCGTCCACGCCCGCTGGCTGGCCCAGACGGAGTTGGCCTCAACGCCCCAGCCGGCGCCGGCGCCCCTGGCCCTCAAGTAGAAGCTGGACACGAGACCCCCGCCGCTGCCGCGGAGAAAACCCTCCCTGGAAGCGGGGGGGTCTTTACCTTATGTGGCATGCTAGCGGGGGGTGCTGCCATGCCGGAGATTCCTGACAGGAAGGCCTCGAGCCTCGGACAGGACGAGATTCTGCGACTGCACGGCGCCATCGTGGACGTCCTCACCCGCACCCCCACCGCTCATCGCCGGACCGCCAAGGATTTGATGCTGCGCGCCGCGAAGAAGGAGCCGGGAGGGTTGTACGTGAGTGTGACAGAGCACTACGACCTCGCGGTCATTCAGGACTGGGGCGAGTTGGAGCGGACCGTGCGCCAGTGCCGCCGGTGCGGCTTGCGGGACGGTTGCTCCGGCGTTGTCTTCGGCGACGGCCAGGAGACGGCGCGGCTGGTGGTCTGCGGTGAAGGGCCGGGGGCCGATGAGGACCGGCTGGGGCGGCCTTTTGTGGGCCGGGCCGGTCAACTGCTGGATAAAATCCTGGAGGCGGGCGGCTTCGACCGGAACCGCAATGCCTACATCCTCAACGTGGTCAAATGCCGGCCACCCGGCAACCGCATTCCCACCGAGGAGGAGCGGGAAGCCTGCCGGCCCAACCTGGAAGCGCAGATGCGGCTCATCAGGCCGGCCATCGTCCTCCTCCTCGGGGCCACTGCCCTGCAAGCCGTGGTGGACCCCGCCGGCCGCATCACCCGTGACCGCGGGCGCTGGGTACAGAAGGACGGCGTCTGGTATATGCCCACCTATCACCCGGCGGCGCTGCTGCGGAACCCGAATCTGAAGCGCGACACCTGGGAAGACATGAAACAGGTGGTTCGCAAGTACCGGGAACTTGTGGACCCGGACCACGCCTGTCCGCACCCGGTGTAGCCGACGGTAGTACGGGCGGGGCTGAGGCCATTCGGGGCCTTCCAAGGCCCTTTTTTCAGGAGATCTCATGACGGAAACCACTTGCACGTCACGCAGCCCGGATGAGACGCGGGCCCTGGGAAGACGCCTGGCGCCCCTGCTGGAACCCGGAGATGTGGTGGTCCTGGCCGGGGACCTGGGAGCGGGGAAGACCTGCCTGGCCCAGGGCATTTGCCAGGGGCTGGGGGTGGACGAGCCCGTCACCAGTCCCACGTTTACCTTGATCAACGAGTACCAGGGCCGTCTGACGGTCTACCACCTGGACGCCTACCGGCTTACGGGCCCGGCGGAAGCCGCCGACCTGGGGCTGGAGGAAGTTCTTGGGGGCGACGGCGTGGCTCTGGTGGAGTGGGCGGACCGCATCGCCGAGCACCTCCCGCACGACGTGCTGCAGGTGGAACTGCAGCCGGCGGCGGAACACGGGGCGGACTCCCGCCGCCTTCGGATTTCTGGCCAGGGTCCGCGTGGCGGGCGCCTGGCTGAGGAGTTGGCCCGCCAATGCGAATTGTAGCCATGGATACCGCCACGGCCGTCTGCGCTGTCGCTTTGCTCGAAAATGGCCGGCCGGTGGTCGAGTACAACCCGGTCCTGGTTCGCACGCACTCGCAACGCCTGGTACCCTTGCTGGACGAGGCTCTGGCCGAAGCAGGGTGGACGCGTTCCAGTCTCGACGGGGTCGCTGTGGGCGCAGGTCCCGGCTCCTTCACCGGCGTGCGCATCGGCATGACCACCGCCAAGGCGATGGCCTTCGCGCTGGACCTTCCGCTGGCTGCAGTCAGCACGCTGGAAGCCATTGCCCTGAGCCCCATCCTGCCGGCCGCGGGGCCGGCTTCCGGCGGTACCCCGGCTGTGGGGCCGAACAGTGTCCCGGCCGTGGGCGACCTGGTCTGCCCCCTGCTCGACGCCCGGCGGGGCGAAGTCTATACCGCCCTCTACCGGATCACCGGCCCGGCCGACCTGCAGGAGGTGGCTCCGGCCGTCTCGCCGGTGCTGGACGACTGGCTGAAGCAGCTGCCGAGGGAACCGCTCTGGTTTGCCGGGGAGGGCGCCGTGGCCCAACGGGGTCGCCCGCAGGAGGGTGCCGCGTCTTGGCGAATTGTTGCTGAGCCGTTCCTGCGTGGGCAGGCCGTAGCCCTCCTGGGTCGGCGCGAACTGAAGGCCGGCCGCCGGCTGGACCCGGTGGAGGCCCTGCCGCACTATGTGCGCCGGCCTCAGGCGGAGGTACTGTGGGAGGAGCGGCGCGGACCTGAGCGTTGACCCGGAAGGCGGTGGCGGCATGGTCTTTGAAGTCAGCCTTGAGCGCATGACCCTGGACGATCTGGACGGCGTCATGACGGTCGAACAGACCGCCTTCGTCACACCGTGGTCCAGGCGCGCCTTCGTCACGGAGCTGACGGAGAACGCTTACTCCTACTACCTGGTGGCCAAGCTGGACGGCCAGGTCGTCGGGTATGGCGGCATGTGGCTGATTCTGGACGAGGCGCACGTGACCAACATTGCGGTGCACAGCCGCTACCGGGGCAAGGGCATCGGCAAGCGGCTGATGCTGGAGCTGATGGCTGCGGCCAAGACCCACGGCTGCCGGCGCATGACCCTGGAGGTCAGGCGGAGCAACCTGCCGGCGCAGAGTCTCTACCTGAAGCTGGGCTTTGAGGCCCGGGGGGTCCGCAAGGGTTACTACACCGACACGCGCGAGGACGCCATCGTCATGTGGAAGGACGCGCTGTAGGGGCGTCAGCCGGGTGGCGGGCGCCGTGTGGACTCGCTTTTCGGCAAGGGCAGAAGAAGAGCCAGCCGCGGGGCTGGCTCTTTCAGCTTGGGCCGGCTATGGGTCGATGACCTAGGTAGCGATCGTTGCGGCGACTAGATGGAGATGGGGATGCCGGTCAGGCCGAGGCCGCCGAGACCGCCCAGGCCGAGACCACCGAGACCGCCGAAGCCAAGACCACCGAGACCGAGGCCGCCGCTCAGCAGGAGCAGTGTCAGGATCTGCTGCGTGCTGAGCCCG
>CALMNP010000314.1 GCA_937868875.1 uncultured Bacillota bacterium
CGAGCCGGTATCAAAGAGGACGGTCCCCTGCAGACTGACGATGATGCCGCGCTCGTTCTCGAAGACGCGGATCTGGCCGGTATCGGCCAGATCCCGCATGTCGGCGGCGATCTCCTCGCCCGCCTGCTCCAGTGCATTGCCCATGCCGCCGCCGAACCCGGCGCCGGCCCCGGACATGGGGACCATGGACCCGCCCCCCTGGTTGAAGGCGATGGCGAGCGACCCGGCCAGGGCGGCCATCTTTTGCTTGTCGACGTTGGACATGGCGTACATGATGATGAAGAACACCATCATCAAGGTGATCAAGTCGGCGTAGGTGAGGAGCCACCGCATCGAGCCGCCGCCGTCGTGGCCGCCGCCTCCGCCGCCGTGGTCTTCACCACCGCGCTTCTTGGCCACTACTCCCCGCCCCCCTCCTTCGCCTTGGTCTTATACTTGGGCGGCAGGAAGACCTCTAGCTTCTCCCGCACGATGCGCGGGCTCTCCCCTGCCTGCAGCGAGAGGACCCCCTCCAGGATCAGTTCGCGACGCAGCATCTCACTGGCACTCTTGGCCTTCAGCTTGCCACCCAGAGGCAGGAAGAAGACGTTCGCGAAAAAGATGCCATAGAAGGTGGCCAGGAAGGCGTTGGCGATGGCCTCACCCAGTTTCTCCGTACCCTCGTTCAGGTGGGAAAGCACGTTCACCAGGCCCATGACGGTGCCGATGATGCCCATGGTCGGCGAGTAGCCGCCCGCCGTTTCGAGCACGCCGGAGCCGGCCCTGTGGCGCTTCTCCATGAAAGCGATGTCCGTCTCCAGGATGCTCCGCACCGCCTGCGGGTCAGTGCCGTCCACCACCAGCTCAATTCCCCGGATGAGGAACTCGTCATCCAGGTTCTTGACCTCGTTCTGCAAGGTCAGGAGGCCCTCGCGGCGGGCCTTCTCCACCAGGGTGACGATCTGGTCGATGACCTTGGTGGGGTCGTCGTCCTTGTTGCCGAAGGCCTTCCCCAGCAACTTGGGCAGGGCCATAACCTCTTCCATGGGGAAGGAAATCAGCGTTGCCCCGAAGGTGCCGCCGACAATCAGAACGAAGGCGGAGATGTTGATCAACTGGGCAAAGTTGCCGCCTTCCAGGACGAGCGAAACGGCCAGGGCGACCAGGGCCAGCACCAGGCCGCCGACGGTACTGATATCCATGCAGGTCACCTTTCAGCGATGCGAGATGTCGAATCAGCGGCGCGGGGTGTCGAGGACAGGCAACATAACCTGCGCCTGTTGGCCCAAGTTCGACAATCCTTTGCCAGTATCCTCCTTTCCTGGGTGTTCAATGGACACGTGAGAGCGAATTTGGTAACGTGGGAAGCGCCCCGGGGAAGCAGTGGCACGTTTCACCCCCCGGTGGCAGGCAAGGGAGGGACCCGCCGTGGCCCTGGAGCCAGGACTGCCGAAGTACAAGAAGCCGGTGCCGCGGAAGTACCGGGCCCGGGTCATCGACCTGCCGGACGTCGCCTCGCTCCGCGCCGAACTGAAGCGCCTGGAGGTCGACCCCGGTGGCGTCTATATCATGCAGACCAAGGGCATCGCGCGCCTGGTCCTGCTCGAGGGCATCTCCACCAAGGCGGCCAACATCATCAAGCAGGAGGCCCTGGCCCGGGGCGGCGACCTGGCCGTCTCGTGGAAGGTGGCCGACTTCGACCCTGAGCCCACGGACGTGCTGCTGATGGGCAGCCTGACCTTCTACCGTGTTCTGGTCGAGAAGCTGGCGCGCCAGTCGGTCTTTGACCTGCAGCACATCGGGCGGGAGATTGACAAGATGCTGACCGAGTCGGTGCCGGGCTATCGGGGGGCCACCCTGGGGCGGCGCCGCGTCCTGCGACTCCACGACCGCGAGCTGGAGCTGGGCCGCAAGACCTACATCATGGGCATCCTCAACCTCACCGACGACTCCTTCTCCGACGACGGCCTCGGCCGCCAGTACGACCGGGCCCTGGAGCGGGCCCGCCGCATGGTGGCGGACGGGGCAGACATCATCGACGTGGGCGGCGAGTCCAGCGAGCGCCGCGACCACCAGCCCCTGACCTGCCAGGAGGAGCTGGAAGTGGTGGCGCCCTTCGTCCGGCTGCTGCGCCGGGAACTGCCCGACGCGGTGCTCTCCATCGACACCTGGAAGGCCCCCGTTGCCGCCGCCTGCCTGGAGGCCGGGGCGCACATCATCAACGATGTGGGGGCCATGCGCCGCGACCCGGACCTGCGCCGGGTGGCGGCGGAGAGCGGCGCGCCCATCGTGGTGATGCACAGCCAGGAGACCACGGAGTACAAGGACATCCTCTCCGACATGTACCGCTTCTTCTGCGAGGTGCTGGAGGAGGCCGCCGCCGCCGGGGTTAGCGAGGACCAGATCATCCTCGACGCCGGCTTCGGCTTCGGCAAGAGCGTGCACCAGGACCTGCTGGTGACGCGGCGGCTGCGGGAGTTCACGTCCTTCGGCCGGCCCATCCTGCACGCCCCCTCCCGCAAGCGCACCATCGGCCGCGTGCTGGGCTACCCGGACACGGTGGAGGAGCGGCTGCTGGGCACCGGCGCCGCGGTGGCCATCGGCATCCAGAACGGGGCCGACATCGTGCGCGTCCACGACGTGCTGGACATGGCCCGGTGCGCCCGCATGACGGACGCCCTGGTGCGGGGGTACGACGGGCCGGATGAGT
>CALMNP010000315.1 GCA_937868875.1 uncultured Bacillota bacterium
CACTATCCTCTTCGTCGGCAGCGTCAGATGTGTATAAGAGACAGGAACAAAGACATCTTTGGCGTTATCTACCTGAAGGATACCGTCAAGGCAGGCCTTCGGGAGCGGTTCCAACAGATGCGGGCCATGGGCATCAAGACCATCATGTGCACGGGGGATAACCCGCTGACCGCTGCGACCATCGCGCGCGAGGCAGGCGTTGATGAGTTCATCGCCGAAGCCAAGCCGGAGGACAAGATGCGCCGGATCCGTGAGGAGCAGGCGGAAGGCCGGCTGGTGGCCATGACCGGCGACGGCACCAACGACGCCCCCGCCCTGGCCCAGGCCGACGTGGGCCTGGCCATGAACACCGGTACCCAGGCGGCCAAAGAGGCGGCCAACATGGTCGACCTCGACTCCGACCCGACTAAATTGCTGGACGTAGTGGGCATCGGCAAGCAGTTGCTCATCACGCGCGGCGCCCTGACCACCTTCTCCATCGCCAACGACGTGGCCAAGTACTTTGCCATCATCCCGGCGCTCTTCGTGAGCACCGTGCCGGCCTTGAACGCATTGAACGTCATGCACCTGGCCTCGTCGCGAACGGCCATCCTCTCCGCGCTCATCTTCAATGCCCTGATCATCCCCGCCCTGATCCCGCTGGCCATGAAGGGCGTGGCCTACAGGCCCATGAGCGCCAACGCCCTGCTGACCCGCAACATCCTCATCTACGGCGTGGGTGGGATGGTCGTTCCCTTCATCGGCATCAAGTTGATCGATCTGGTGCTAACCGTGTTCCGGTTGGCGTAACGGAAGGGGGTCCTCCGGTATGGTCAGCAAGGCCGTTCGATTCAGCCTGGTCTTCCTGGTGCTCTGCGGGCTGTTCTACCCGCTGGCGACCGCCGGCCTGGCCAGGCTCATCTTCCCCCGCCAGGCCGAGGGCAGCCTGGTCCGGGCCGGCGACGGTACAGTCATTGGCTCGGACCTGATCGGCCAGTCCTTCACCAGCCCCGAGTACTTCCACGGCCGCATCTCCGCGGTCAACTACAACGCCTCGGCCTCCGGCGCCTCCAACCTGGCCCCCTCCGACCCGGCCTTGCTCGACCGGGTCAAGGCGGATGTGGCCAGGTGGCGCGCCGATAACCCCGGACAGCCGGTCCCGGCGGACTTGCTGACCACCTCGGGATCCGGCCTCGACCCGCACATCAGCCCCGAGGCTGCGGACGCCCAAATCCCGCGGGTGGCCCAGGCGACCGGGATTGACGCCGCACGGCTCCGGGCCCTGGTGGCCAGCCACACCGAAGGACGTACCTTCGGCGTTTTCGGCGAGCCCCGGGTCAACGTGCTGGAACTCAACCTGGCTCTGCGGCAATTGCTCGGCCGGTAGGGAGAATGCACATGCAGGAGGACGGACGGCTCAACCCGGAAGAGGCCCTGCAGCGAGCCCGGCAGGAGTCCCGCGGCCAGCATCGCATCTATCTGGGCTACGCGGCCGGCGTTGGCAAGACCTACGCCATGCTCCGCGAAGGCAACCGGATGAAGGCCCAGGGCATCGACATCGTCATCGGCGTCCTGGAGCACCACAACCGCAAGGAGACCATCGCTCAGGTGGGTGACCTGGAGGCCATCCCGCGCCGGCGCGAGCCGTACAAGGGCGTCTACCTGGAGGACATGGACCTGGACGCCGTTCTGGCGCGCCGCCCAACCTGGGTTCTGGTAGACGAGCTGGCCCACACCAACATCCCCGGCTCCCGCAACGAAAAGCGCTATCAAGACATCGAAGAGCTGCGGGACGCGGGCATCCACGTCATGTCCACGGTCAACGTCCAGCACATGGAATCCCTCAACGACGCCGTAAGCCGCATCACTGGTGTGGAGATCCGGGAGACCTTTCCGGATTGGGTCCTGGATGAAGCCACTGAGCTGATCACCGTTGACATCACCCCCGAATTGCTGCAGGAGCGCCTGCGCCAGGGGAAGGTCTACGAACATGAAAAAGCCGCCCGGGCCCTGAAGAATTTCTTCCGGAAGGGCAACCTGCTGGCCCTGCGCGAGATGACCCTGCGCAAGGTGGCCGAAGAGACGGACGACCGGCTGGGGTCCTATCGCAAAGAGAAGAAGATTGATGAGACGTGGCCTACGGTGGAACGCGTCATGGTGGCCATCACCCCGATGCCCGGGGCCAAGGCGATGATCCGGCGCGGCTGGCGTCTCGCCGACCGCCTCGGCGGCGAGTTGCTGGTGCTGTACGTAGACAACAAGCCGCTCTCGGAGGAGCAAAAGCAGGCCTTGCAGAGTTACATCGACCTGGCCGAGGAGCTGGGCGCCGAGGTGCGTCAGGTATCGGGAAAGGATGTCGTGGACGAAATCGTCCGTTTCGCCCGCGAGAGACAGGTGACCCAGATTGTAATGGGCGCCAGCCGGCCCTCGCGCTGGGAGGAGATCACGCGGGGCTCCATCATCAACAGACTGATGCGGCGGACGCAGAGCCTGGACATCCTGATCGTGTCCGAGACGCACAAGGTGTGACGCTGGGCGCGCGGCCATGCCCGACACCAACAACGAACAAGAATCAGCAGAAGGGCGGCCCTGCCTGAACAGGGCAGCCCTTCTTGTGTAATGACGGTGACAGAGGCCGATTAGCGGCTATTCGGTGGCATGGCATTCTCGCTAGGATAGGGTCGGCAGGATCAGGTCAGTCTCTGGCGGTGGATAGCCGAGACGCCGCCCCAGGCTGACGACCTGCCCCTT
>CALMNP010000316.1 GCA_937868875.1 uncultured Bacillota bacterium
AGGGTCACGTGTTGCCACCCTGACTGAGAGCCCAGCAGCCGCACGGGCGTGCCCTTCCCCAACTGGGTGATGGGCTTATAGCCTGTTCCCGGGCCGCCGCGCAGGTTGACGCCCGACCCTGCGATGCTGCCGGTGGCGAACTCGTCCACCTGCCACAGGCCATCGTCCATGGTGTACACGGGACTCCGTCCGAAGTCCGCGGTGCTGACCAGCTTGGTCGCAGAGGCGTCCACCCAGCCCACCACGCCGCTGCTGGTCTGAACCCGATGCCAGCCGTCCTGCGTGGTGATGTAGTTCATGCGGGACCCCGCCGGTACGTCAACGATGCCGTCAAAGTCCGCCCGCGGCAGGCGCCGCACGGGCACGGAATTGGCCAGGGCGACGACGGCCTTGCTGCCGTCACTCACCGTGAAGTCTCCCAGCGAGAGGACCTTCAGGTTGGAGAGCCAGCCGGCGATCCAGCCGGCGCGACCGTCCGGAAGCGTGACCTTGATCCAGTCGCCCTGCTTGCCCAGGGCGGGGTAGGCTCGTGAAGCCTGCACCTGCCCCATCACCGCGAAGGTGGTGCCGGGGCCCGAGCGAACGTTGAGGGAGCCGGATTTGGGCGACGCCGTTGCCAGTTGGCCGCTCAGGTCCTCAAACGAGGGCGCTTGCGGCGGAGCGGTGGGCGGAGGCGTCGCTCCGGGCGCGGTAACCAGCCAACCAGCCACCCAGGCGACTTGCCCGGACGGAGTTTTTACCTTCACCCAGTCTCCCTGGCGCTGGAGTACCTCCAGCCGCATACCCCGCAGAACCTGCCCCACCGTGCCGTAACCCGTGCCGGGCCCGCTGCGGAGGTTCAGGGCGTCCACATTCACGACGACGATCTCGGAAGCCTGAGCCACCCCGGAGACGGCGGTGGCCAGTAAAACGGAAGACGTGACGGCGATACCTTGCCAGCGTTTCAAACTCAGACTGCACCCCTTAACCCCATACCGTTTTCTCTCTGTCTGAACGCGGATCTTCCCCCGGGACAGGCTTCGACGTTTTGCGCCACAACCTGACGGCCCCGCCGCACCGTCCTTTAACAGGACGGGCCAGAAGTGGGGGAGAATCACAGGAATGTCAGATGGTTGAGGGTTTCCTTGAAAGCGACATGAATCCCTGCCTCTGACAACTGTGTCGACGCATTTTGTCGCCTGGAGGTTCCTGGTGTCGGCCACGATGGCATAAAAAAAGCACCGGGCGCCCGACCCGATGCGGTAAAAGCTTAAGGCTCGGCAGCGAGAAGGGCGCCCTCACAGGCGCCCTTCTCCGGCTATTTGGGTTGACGCTGCGGCGCACCGTTCTTCAGAGCGCTGCTCTCCGGGTTGCGCTGCACGGCGTCGTTCCCGTCGCGCCCGGTGCCGGGCTCACCGGCAACCTCGTAGCGGAATCGGTTCAGGTCGGTGTTGGCCACCATGGTACGCTTGGGCCAGGGCGAGCGATTTCTCTTGACCACGGGCGCCACCTCCGCTTCAATGAAAACCGCGTTCCGACGTTAGTTTGCCGTGCAGGCGAGGGCGGCTACACTAGGCGTTTCGGCCAGACCATGCAAAGAACGGATGCAAAAACCCCGCCGCATCCGCGACGGGGTTCCTTGATCTGAAGTGGCGCGCCCGGCAGGACTCGAACCTGCGGTCTTCAGCTCCGGAGGCTGACGTGTTATCCGCTACACTACGGGCGCATCATGTTCACGAAGCAACACTCATTATATCGCATGTGCCTGGCCCAATCAAGAAAGCGATGTCTTCCGGCGCTAGGAATTGCTGTCAGCGTGCGAACCGCGTTTGATGGCTCCGACCGGGATCAGAGCCTCCCGACCAACAGCAAGGCTCCCAGAACGATGAAGGCGATGCCGGCAACGCCGCGAATGGCGGCCGGCGATACAACCTGGTTGACCCATTCGCCGAAGGTCACGCCCAGCAGGGACGTACAGGCGAGAGCCACGGCCGCGCCCAGAAAGACGGCCCAGGGTGCCCTGTACTGGGCCGTAAGCATCATGGTGGTCAGCTGCGTCTTATCGCCGAGCTCTGCAAAGAAAACCAGGGCGAACGTTACGAAAGCCGTCTTCCAGTCCATCGTGCCCTCCCCGGGGCGGTCTGCGCCCGGTAAGGAGGTATATGAGGAGGGAGACGTGCCTATGCCTTGCGGCAATTGCGGCAGTAACCGTAGAAGGTCAGTTCCTGGTCCAGGATGCGAAAGCCTAGCTGCTGCTGAATGGAGGCATCCAGCGAGCGCAGCAGTTCATCGGTGAACTCAACTACCTTGCCGCACTGTACGCACACCACGTGATGGTGGTGGTGGGTTCTGGCTTCCGTGAACTCGTAGCGGCTGCGGCCGTCTCCAAAGTTCACCTTCTGCAGGATACCCAGTTCGGCCAGGAGGTCCAAGGTGCGGTAAACGGTGGCAAGCCCCACCTCGGGGTTGGTCTGATGAACGATGGCGTGCACCTGGTCCGCGCTCAGGTGATGGGCCGGGTCGGCGCCCTGAGCCCTGTCGATCAAGGCCTTGAGGATGATCTGCCTTTGGGGCGTGATCTTGTATTCGCGTTCCGCCAGGCGGTCGTAGATGCGGCGAAGCAGGTCAGGCACGGGCTCGCCTCCCTCGCTGGGGCTTCGCTTGAATTATAGCCTTGGGTCCCGGAGATGGTCAAAGGAGGGCGGGGGGCTCTCGGCCAGGTCCAGGGGGTCAACCTGCTCGGCCACCTGGCCCCAGAGACCCGCCGCGACGGCGGCCGCCCGGAGCCGTGAGGCAGCCTCGCGGCCGCCCCGGCCCAAATATTCGGCCAGGAGGTGCGGCACGGCCTCCTGCGGGCGCCCCAACGCCAGGAGCACCTCCCCGGACCAGCCGTGCAGGTCAAAGGCCGTCCGGCCCTGAGCGACCTCCAGACCGCCCCTCAGGGCCTGCAGGGCCTCTTCCAAGCGCCCCAGCCGGCGCAGAAGGGCCACCCGCCGCGACGTCGCCCGATACAACCGCGGGAACTGGCCCAGGATGGCCAGGGCCTCGCCTTCCCGCCCGGACCCCTCCAGAAGGTCGCACAGGGCCTCGAGAACGACGCCCTGACGCCAATCGTCCGCCGGGTCCGGCCTGTCCAGACCAGCCGCCTCCGAGGTCCAGAGCCGGGCCAGGAGCCGGGCCCTGGCCCGGTTGACCAGGGCCTCGTCCCCGCCCGCCAGGACTGCCAGAGCGGCACTGGCAGCGGCAGACATGTCGGCCGGCCCCTCCGCCAGAACCAGAACAGCCAGGTCGAGCCCGTGGCGACGCCGTTCAGGGCCCAGGCGGGAGTCCCGGCCCAGTGCCTCCAACTGCCCCAGGGAGGCGGTCAGGAACCGGCCCAGGAGGCCCTCTTCGTCCCGCGAGCGGCCGGCGAGGCGGAGGGCCGATTCCAGCCTCTCGCCGAGCCGGTCCAGGGCCTCGTCCGGCTGTCCCTCGGACAGGGCGGCCAGCACCGCGTCCCAGCCCTGGGCCAGCCAGGCCACGGCAGCGGCCGTTTCGTCGGGGCCCAGCCAGCGTCCTGGGGGAACGGGCAGGCCGGCCTCTGGGCCGGGCGCAGCGGCCTCCTCCAGGGGACTCAGGCGGTCATTGGGCTCCACGGCGATACGGCCCAGGAGGGCGACAAGCTCCTCGCCCGCGCGGGTCGCCAGGGGCCGCAGCAGGACATCCAGGTCCGTGAACCAGGAACGCCGCCGCATCCAGGCCAGGGCGAGAGCCGCGGCGTGGCGGCAGGGCTGCCGGCGCCCGCAGGTGCAGGTCGTGGCCAGCCCTTCCTCGTCCAGACGAACCGTCACGTCATAGTCCGACCGAAAGCCCTCCAGCCGGGCGGCCAGGCGGGGTCCGGCGGCGGTGGGGCGACGGAGCCGCTCCGCCACCAGATAGTCCTCGCAGGCGCTCAGCAAGGGTGCGGGGAACAACCCAGTCAGGTCGCTTTCGGTCAGCAGGCGCAGGGTCAGCGCCGCCACGGTCAGTCCCTCCCGCCGCGGGACCGGCCTTCCAGGGCCAGAAATTCCCGCCGCAGGAGCCCCATGACAACCTTGTTCCGGTATTCGCCGTGGACGAAGCGCGCCTCCCGCAGGCGCCCCTCCTCCACGAAGCCCAGCTTCAAGTAGCTCTTAATGGCCCTGATGTTGCCGTCCCAGGTGTCCAGCTCTACCCGGTGCAGGTTCCACTGCAGGAAAAGATAACGCAGCAGAACCCGCAGGGCGTCCGTACCGTAGCCCTGGCCCCACAGGTCCTTCTCGCCGATGTTGATGCCCACCGTGCAGGCGCGGGCCTGGGCGCCGACCTCCCGGTAGCTGACCGTGCCGATGGGGCGCCCCTCCAGAGTCTCCACCATGTAGCGGCCCGCGTCCTCACGGCCCCGGTCGCGCTCCAGCAGCTTCTCCAGTTCGTCCAGGCTGAACATGGTCATGGGCGGGTAGCCGCCGGAGGCCCAGTACATGACCTCAGGGTCGTTCATCCACTTCTGCCAGAGGGGCAGGTCCTGCCGCTCCAGCGGGCGGAGTCGCGTTCGGTCTCCTATGAGCATGGCAACCTCCTTAGGGCGGGCTTGTCCAGGCTGAGGCGGGCCGCGGGCCCAGGCTCCCCGGCTGCTACGGGCGAGGGGACCCCTGGGCCGGGGCGGTACCCGCCTGAAAGTAGTGAACCAGACCCACGAACAGGCTCCAGGCCACCTGCTGGCGGTATTCCGGCCGGGAGAGCAGTTGCTCCTCCCGAGCGTTGCTGAGGAAGCCGATCTCCACGGTGACCGCCGGCGCCTTGACGGTCTCCAGCAGGTACTGGTCGATGCGGTGGTTCGGCTCCCGATCGGTGTTGCCGGTGAGACGAATCAGCTCATCCTGAAGAGCCGAAGCCAGCCGCCGGTTCTGGTTGCCTTCAGAGCGGAGGTAGAACGTCTGGGCCCCGTGCATGGACGGCAGGCTGGGAAAGGAATTGGCGTGGATGGAGAGGAATGCGTCGACTCCCGGCTGGTTGCCCAGCCGGGCCCGACGCTCCAGGTCCTGCCGCTTGCGCTGCCGCAGCCCGCGCAGACCCGGGTCGGCCAGGTCCTTGTCGTCCTGCCGGGTCAGAATGGCATTCGCCCCAGCCTGCGCCAGCAGGTCGCGCAGGCGCAGGGAGACGTCCAGCGTGACGTTCTTCTCCAGGGAGCCGGAACGGCCTGTCGCGCCACCGTCGGCTCCGCCGTGTCCGGGATCCAGGACGATGGTCCTGCCCGCCAGTATGGCCGCCGCCTGCTGGCGAACGGCCGCAGCCGGCAGGGTCAGATGCGACCCTTTGGCGCCCCAGGTGGCTGCAGCCATGAACAGGGCAACCACCGCCAGGATTCGCCTGTCCGTCATAGAATCCCCCCAGGCCCAGCCGGCCTAGGGCGGCCGGCGTCCCCCAAAATCTATGGGCTCGAACCTGGAGCTATGCCGGAAAAGAAAGCAAAAAGGCCGGCCTGCAGGCCGGCCCTTCGTGGATTAACGCTTGGAGAACTGCGGACGCTTGCGGGCCTTCTTGAGGCCGTACTTCTTGCGCTCCTTCATCCGCGGGTCGCGGGTGAGGAAGCCGGCCTGCTTCAGAGGCAGGCGGTGGTTCGCGTCCAGCTGCAGAAGAGCCCGGGCGATTCCGTGCCGCACGGCGCCAGCCTGGCCGGCGACGCCGCCGCCCAGAACGTTCACCAGGACGTCGTACTTGCCCACGGTCTCGGTGATCTTGAGCGGCTGCTCAATGATCATCTGCAGAGTGCGAAGCGGAAAGTACTCCTCAAACGGGCGGTCGTTGACGACGATCTTGCCGCTGCCCGGGATGAGGCGTACGCGGGCCACCGACTCCTTGCGCCGGCCGGTACCGCGGTACTGAGTCAGCTCCTTGGCTGCCTTCGCCAAATCTGTCCCCTCCCTAGTATGCAATGGTCAGCGGCTGCGGTTGCTGGGCTGCATGGGGGTGCTCCGGCCCGCGATAGACCTTGAGCTTCCGCGCCATGGCGCGTCCCAGGGTGTTCTTGGGCAGCATGCCCTTAACGGCTATCTCCACGACCCGCTCCGGCTTGGTGCTGATCATCCGGGCAAAGCTGGTGGACTTCAGTCCGCCGATGTACCCGGTGTGGTGATAGTAGACTTTCTGCTCAGACTTCTTCCCGGTCAGCCGAACCTTCTCGGCATTGATGACGATCACGTGATCGCCGGTGTCGATGAAGGGCGTGTACGTGGGTTTGTGCTTACCGCGCAGGATCGCCGCCACCTGGCTTGCCAGACGGCCGAGGGTTTGCCCCTCCGCGTCCACCACGTACCACTGGCGGGTGATCTCCGACGGCTTCGCCACGTAGGTCGAGTGCTCCATGGTGATCCTCCCAACATTACTCGCTGGCTTGCCCGCAGGGGATCGTAACCTCCGGTCCGGGGCTAGTGGAGCGGCGGGTCTGACCTGGCGGGACGCCCTCCTCTCGCAGGAGGACATACAGCATTCAATATTTTACGGGAACGGCGGGCCATAGTCAAGCAGTGGGGCCATCCCCCGACCAGTCTCCATAATCTACCTGGACCAGGCACAGCCCGTGGGGCGGCAGGGTCTTGCCGGCCTCGTCGCGCCGCCCGGAGGCCAGGATGGCGGGCAGATCGTCCGGCGGGCGCCGCCCGGTCCCTACCTCCAACAGGGTCCCGGCCACGATTCGGACCATGTTGTACAGGAATCCGTCGGCCGTGATCCAGATGGTGACCAGGCGGCCGTCGGCCGTACCCTCCAGCGGCTCGGCCTCCACCCGGCAGTCCAGCACCGAGCGGACGGAGGTGCGGGCCGACGAGCCCGTGGCCCGGAAGCCGGCAAAATCGTGGCGCCCGACCAGGTGCCGGGCGGCCTCCCGCATGGCCGCCACGTCCAGGGGCTCGCGCCACAGGTAGGCATACCGGCCCAACAGAGGCACCGGGAAGCGGCTGTTCTGAATGGCGTAGCGGTAGGTCTTGGCGTGGGCGCTGAAGCGGGCGTGGAAGTCCGGCGGGACCTCAGCGGCCGACTGCACCACGATGGCGGGCGGCAGGTGAGCGTTCAGGGCCCACGGCAGCCGCTCCAGGGGCAGGCGGGCCGCGGTGCGGAAGGTCACCACCTGGCCCAGGGCGTGGACGCCGGCGTCGGTTCGGCCGGCGGCGGCCAGGAGGGGCTCCTCCCCCGTCACCTGGCGGATAGCCCTCTCCAGGGCCTCCTGTACGCTCAGGTCGCCCTTCTGGCGCTGAAAGCCGTGCAGGTCGGTCCCGTCATACTGGACCAGCAGCCGAACGTTGCGGGAGACGTTGGTCTGTGCCTCAGCGGCCACGGCTATCCCCCCAGGGGTCCCAGCCAACTCGCGGCAGGCCACGCCAGACGCAGCCAGACGACGGAGGCGGTGAGCAGGGTCACCGCCACCAGGGCGCCCAGGTCGACGAAGGCGAACCGGAGCTGCTTCAGTCGGGTGCGGCCCTCACCGCCGCGGTAACAGCGGGCCTCCATGGCCATGGCCAGCTCATCGGCGCGTCGGAAGGCGCCCACGAACAGCGGTACCAGCAGCGGCACCAGGCCCCGCGCCCGCTGCAGCGGGTTGCCTGTCTCGAAGTCCGCGCCGCGGGCCATCTGCGCCTTCATGATCTTGTCCGCCTCTTCCAGCAAGGTGGGGATGAAGCGGAGGGCAATGGTCATCATCATGGCCAGCTCGTGGGCCGGCACCCCAAGGCGCTTGAAGGGCTGTAGGAGCCTCTCCAGGCCGTCCGTCAGGGCGATGGGCGAGGTGGTCAGGGTCAGCAGCGAGGTGACGAATACCAGCAGCACCAGGCGGTAGCTCAGAAAGATGCCCAGGCTGACGCCCTCGCGGGTGGCCACCAGCGGCCCCCAGTGCCAGATGGGGGTGCCCGGCGTCAGGAAGACCTGGAGACCCACCGTCAGCACCAGCAGGAACAGCAGGGGCCGCAGCCCCCGCAGCAGGTAGCTGAGCGGAATGGACGACAGGCCCACCACCAGCACGGAGAAGGCGGTCACGGCCAGATAGCCGGGCAGGCCCTTGGCCAGGAACAGCAGGACGATGAAGAGCGAGGCGCCCAGGATCTTGGTGCGCGGGTCCAGGCGGTGGACCGGAGAGTTGCCCGGCACGTACTGCCCCAGCGTGATGTCCTTAAGCACTCTCCATCCCCCTCCCGCCGCGCCCCGTGGTCTTCAGCCACCGCGCCAGCTCGTCGCGGGCCTCCTCCACGGTCAGGACGTCCTGCCGCAGGGGAAGGCCTCGCTGCCGCAGGGCCTGCAGCAGGCTGGTCACCTGGGGAACGCCCAGGCCCAGGCGGGTCAGTTCCTCGGCGTGGGAGAAGACCTCGCGCGGCAGGCCCTCCAGGGCCACTCGGCCGCGGTGCAGCACAACCAGCCGCTGCGCCAGGCGGGCCACGTCCTCCATGGAGTGGGAGACCAGCACAACGGTGAGGCCAAAGTCGCGGTGAAGGCGACGCACCTGGCCGAGGATCTCCTCCCGTCCCCTCGGGTCGAGGCCCGCCGTCGGTTCGTCCAGGATCAGCACCTTCGGGCGCATGGCCAGAACGCCGGCAATGGCCACGCGGCGGACCTGGCCGCCAGAGAGCTCGAAGGGCGAGCGCTCCAGCACAGTCTCCGGCAGGCCGACCATGGTTATGGCCTCGCGGACCCGCTCCTCCACCTCCTCAGGGCCGAGGCCCAGGTTGCGGGGGCCGAAGCCCACGTCCCTGCGCACGGTCTCCTCGAAGAGTTGGTGCTCCGGGTACTGAAAGACCAGGCCGACCTTCTTCCGCACGGCCTTCAGGCTGCCCTTGCTGGTCGCCGTAATCTCCACCTCGTCGACCAGCACCCGGCCCGATGTGGGCCGAAGCAGCCCGTTCAGATGCTGAATTAAGGTGGATTTACCCGAGCCGGTGCTGCCGATCAGACCCAGGAACTCGCCGTCCCGGACCTCCAGGTTCACCTGGTCCAGGGCGCGCGCTTCCAGGGGGCTGTCGGGGTTGTAGACGTGGCTCAGGTTGTCGACGACGATGGGCATAATGCGGTCACCATTTCGTCCACCGTCAGAACGTCCTTCGGCACCGGCAGGCCCATGGCGTGGAGCTGTGCCGCCAGTTCAGTGATCTGCGGCACGTCCAGGCCCAGGGCCTTGACCTCCTCCACGCGGGAGAAGACCTCGCGGGGCGTGCCGGACAGCACCAGGCGGCCGGCTTCCATGACCAGCACCCGGTCTGCCAGGACCGCTTCGTCCATGTGGTGGGTGATGTGGAGGATGGTGATTCCTTCCTCCCGGTTGAGTCTCTGGACGGTCTGCATCACCTCGCGCCGGCCGCTGGGGTCGAGCATGGCGGTGGGTTCGTCCAGTACGATGACGCGGGGACGCATGGCCAGGATGCCGGCGATGGCCACCCGCTGCTTCTGGCCGCCGGAGAGCAGGTGGGGGGCGCGCTGGGCGAAGTCGGCCATGCCCACCGCCGCCAGAGCCTCGTCCACCCGGCGCCGGATCTCGGCCGGCGGAATGCCCAGGTTCTCCGGGCCGAAGGCCACGTCCTCCTCCACCGTTGTAGCGATGAGCTGGTTGTCGGGGTTCTGGAACACCATGCCGGCGGTTCGGCGGATGTCCCAGAGGAACCGCTGTTCCCGCGTGTCCCAGCCGCCGACCCAGACGGTGCCCCCGGTGGGAAGCAGAAGGGCGTTCACATGCTTGGCCAGGGTGGACTTGCCTGAGCCGTTATGCCCCAGGACAGCGACAAATTCGCCCTCCCGGACGGTCAGGCCGACCTGGTCCAAGGCCAGGTCCTCCCTAGTAGCATCATAGCGGTGGGTGAGCCCCACCGCTTTGATGACCTCGCTTCCGGATTGTCGGGACACGGCTACACCAGCTCGATGATCGCCATCGGAGCCGCGTCGCCGCGGCGGGGGCCCACCTTGATGATGCGCGTGTAGCCGCCCGGCCGCTCCTGGTAGCGCGGAGCGATGGTGTCAAAAAGCTTCTTGCTGACGTCCTCATCAGTCAGGTAGGAGAGCACCTGGCGCTTGGCATGGAGGCTGGGCTCCTTGGCCACGGTGATCATCTTCTCGACGATGGGGCGCAGCTCGTGAGCCTTGGCTTCAGTGGTCTCAATCTTCTCTTCGCGGAACAGGGCGGTGGACAGAGCCCGGAAAAGGGCCCGGCGCTGCCCGGAGGTCCGCCCGAGTTTGGCATACTTGGCCACGGTTCACACCTCACACGTAAGGTCCGGGGGGCTAGTCCTCGGATTCGCGCAGGCTGAGGCCGATGGCGCCCAGCTTCTGCTTGACTTCCTCCAGGGACTTCTTGCCCAGGTTTCGGACCTTGATCATTTCTTCATCGGTCTTGGAGGTCAGCTCCGCCACCGTGTTAATACCGGCGCGCTTCAGGCAGTTGTAGGACCGAACGGACAGGTCCAGCTCCTCGATGGTCATCTCCATGAGCCGGTCCCGCTCGTTCTCGTCCTTCTCTACCATGATCTCGACCTGGTCCATATCGCCGGTCAGCGAAGTGAACAGGCTGAGGTGCTCGTTCAGGATGCGGGCGGCAAGGGAGATGGCCTCGTCGGGCTTGATGGTCTTGTTGGTCCAGATCTCGACGATCAGGCGGTCAAAGTTGGTGGTCTGGCCCACCCGGGTGTCCTCAACCGTGTAGTTCACACGCTGCACCGGGGTGAAGATGGAATCCACGGCGATGACGCCGATGGGCTGGTCCGGCTTCTTGTTGCGGTCAGCCGAAACATAGCCCCGCCCCCGCTCCACGGTCATCTCCATGAAGAGGCGGGCGGTGCGGTCCAGGGTGGCGATGGGATGCTCCGCATTCAGAATCTCCACGTCAGCGTCGGCGATGATGTCGCCGGCGGTGACCACGCCCTCGCCCTCCGCCTCGACGCGGATGATCTTGGGCTCCTCGGAGTGCATCTTGATCGCCAGTTCCTTGAGGTTGAGGATGATGTCGGTGGTATCCTCAACCACTCCGGGAATGGTGGAGAACTCGTGCAGCACGCCATCGATCTTCACCGACGTGATGGCAGCCCCGGGCAGTGAGGACAGAAGCACCCGCCGCAGCGAGTTGCCCAGAGTAATGCCGTAGCCGCGCTCCAGCGGCTCCACCACGAACTTCCCGTAGGAGTTATCGGGGAGAAGCTCCACCACTTCGATGCGGGGCTTTTCCATCTCGATCATCAAACGACCCCCCTGAATCCGGATACACGTACCATGGTCTACCGCAGTGAACTAACGGGAGTACAGTTCGACGATCATCTGCTCCTGCACCGGGGTGTCGATCTCCTCGCGGCGAGGAAGGCGCAGTACGTTGATGCGCAGGGCCTCCGGCTCGTAGGTGAGCCACTGGGGCGCCGTGTGGGCAGCCGCGAATTCGGCGAGTTCCTTGATGCGGGGCGATGTCTTGGAGCTGTCACGCACCGCCACCACGTCTCCGGCGCGAACCTGATAGGACGGGATGTTGACCTTGCGGCCATTGACGGTGAAGTGGCCGTGGCGCACCAGCTGGCGCGCTTCCGTGCGGGACGTGCCCAGCCCGACGCGGTACACCACGTTGTCCAGGCGGCGCTCCAGCAGTGACAGGAGGTTCTCGCCGGTGACGCCCTTCATGCGGTCGGCGTGCTCGAAGTAACCCGCGAACTGGCCTTCCAGCACTCCGTACATGCGGCGGGCCTTCTGCTTCTCACGGAGCTGGATGCCGTACTCGGACTGCTTCTTGCGGCTGGGGCCATGCATGCCCGGGGGAACGGGGCGGCGGTCGATGGCACACTTGGGAGAATAGCAACGCTCGCCCTTCAGGTACAGCTTCATACCCTCGCGGCGGCAGAGCTTGCAATCAGGTCCTGTATAACGAGCCAAAGGGCTCTGCACCTCCTAGACGATTGACGTTAGACACGCCGGCGCTTGGGCGGCCGGCAGCCATTGTGCGGAATGGGAGTAACGTCCTTGATCATGTTGACCTCCAGGCCGGCCGCCTGCAGGGAACGGATGGCGGCCTCACGTCCGGACCCGGGGCCCTTGACAAAGACCTCGACTTCCTTCAGGCCATACTCCATGGCCGCCCGCGCGGCCTTGTCGGCAGCGGTCTGGGCGGCGAAGGGCGTGCTCTTGCGGGAGCCCTTGAAGCCCATGCCACCGGCGGTCGCCCAGGAGAGGGTGTTGCCCGCGGTGTCGGTGATGGTCACGACGGTGTTGTTGAATGTGGACTTGATATGCGCAATGCCCCGGTCAACGTGCTTGCGATCCTTGCGCTTGACGCGGGTAGCAGAACGACGCGGATTCGCCACGGCAATCCCTCCTCCTTACTTGGTCGCCTTGCGCTTGACGCCGACGGTCCGCTTCGGGCCCTTGCGGGTCCGGGCGTTGGTCTTCGTGCGCTGGCCGCGGGTGGGCAGGCCACGGCGGTGACGCAGACCGCGGTAGCTGCCAATCTCGATGAGGCGCTTGATGTTGAGCTGAACTTCACGCTGCAGATCGCCCTCGACCTTGTACTCCTTGTCGAGGGTTTCACGCAACTTGCTGACTTCTTCTTCGGTCAGGTCGCGAACACGGGTGTCGGGGTTGATCCCTGTCTTCTGCAGGATCTCCCGAGACGTGGCCCAACCAATACCGTAGATGTACGGGAGAGCCGCCTCGACACGCTTGTCGCGGGGCAGATCCACGCCGGCAATACGAGCCATCTTGGGAATCGACCTCCTGGAGGTATTACATATAGAAGCGGGCCCCAACACCGCGCCGAGCTCACAGGCCGTAGATGACCCGTGCAGCCGCGCCCGGACAGCGAGTCCGACCCGACGAAAGCCCCAGCAGGACTAGCCCTGCTTCTGCTTGTGCTTGGGGTTCTCGCAAATGACCATCACGTGCCCCTTGCGCTTGATGATCTTGCACTTGTCGCAAATCTTCTTGACGGACGGGCGGACTTTCATGGCTTCGCCCCCTTTCAAACAACGGCAACCCATAAATAGTACCACGGCGCCGGGTGATTCGTAAAGCGGTTGCCTTTCTTGGATTACAGGCCATTCCGCCAGAGGTTCCTACGGCCTAAACTTACCGCAGGTCGACAGGCGCTACTTGTATCGGTATGTTATGCGGCCACGGGTCAGGTCGTAGGGCGACAGTTCCACCGTCACACGGTCTCCGGGCAAAATTCGGATGAAGTGCATGCGAATCTTGCCCGAGACGTGAGCCAGGACCTTGTGGCCGTTGGCAAGCTCCACGCGGAACATGGCGTTCGGCAGGGGCTCGATGACCGTGCCCTCCACCTCGATTACGTCGTCTTTCGCCATGGGGTCTTCCGACCTCCCTCTCCTCACAGTTGGTAGCCTTGTATAATGCTGCGCAGGTCCTCATCTGTAAGGGCCTGGCGGTTCTCCAGCTTCTTGACCAGATCCGTCGAGGGGCCGGCCACCAGAGCCAGGTGTCGGACGTTCTTCACCTTGGGCTTGGCGGCGCGGCGGGTCTTGCCGTCGGCCACGGCCACCCGGTCGGGTCCGAGCGCCTCCAGGACCACATAGAGGGTCCCGAGGTCACGCCCGGCCCGGGAGGTGACCAGGGCTCCGGGAAGGAGCAAAAGGTTCGCCAACCTGGGCACCCCCCGGACTGGGGCTACTCCCCATCATTATGTCCTCTGCCATCCAGTCCTATCCAGCCGGATTCCCCGGCGGAGGACCTCAGGGGAGGGTCAGAATCTGCGGACCCTGCTCCGTCAGAGCCACGGTGTGCTCAAAGTGGGCAGAGAGGGAGCCGTCCATGGTGATCACGGTCCAGCCGTCGCCGAGGGTCTTGACGGGGTAGCCCCCGGCGTTGACCATGGGCTCAATGGCCAGCACCATCCCCGGTCGCAACTGCGGCCCCTGGCCAGATGGGCCGAAATTGGGAATCTGGGGGTCTTCGTGCATCTTGGTGCCGATCCCGTGGCCCACATAGTCGCGGACGACGGAGAAGCCGTGGCTCTCCACATAGGTCTGGACCGCGTGGCCGATATCGCTGAGGTGCCCGCCTCCCCGGGCGGCTGCGATGCCCCGGGCCAGGGATTCCTCAGTGACCTCCAGGAGGCGCCGGGCCTCCTCGGAGACCTGGCCGACCGGCCAGGTCCGGGCCGCATCGCCATGGAACCCGCCGTAAAAGGCGCCGATGTCCAGGGAGATGATGTCGCCCTCGGCCAGGCTGCGCTGGGGCGAGGGGATGCCGTGCACCACGACGTCGTTCACGGAGGCGCAGATGCTGGCGGGGTACCCCATGTATCCCTTGAACGAGGGGGTGCCGCCCATCTTGCGGATGAAGGTGTCGACGATGTGGTCCAGTTCGGCGGTCGTAACGCCGGGGGCAATGGCCTTGGCCACCTCCTGGTGCGCCAAGGCCGTCAGCCTGCCGGCTTCCCGCATGGCCTGAATCTCGCGGTCAGACTTGAGAATGATCATGATGTCTTTCTTTCTCTGGCTTGCACCGCCCGCTCCATGCGGTCGGCTACCTCCTCCAGCGCGCCGATGCCGTCGACTTCGACGAGCAGGCCGCGCTGCCGGTAGTAGTCGATCAGGGGGCGGGTAGCCCGATCATAGGCTTCGAGACGGTTCCGAATGGCCTCTGGGTTGTCGTCGGCGCGCTGGTACAGCTCGCCGCCGCAGAGGTCACAGACGCCGTCCTGCCTGGGCGGATTCAGCGACACGTGGTACGTGGCGCCGCAGTTCCTGCAGACCCGACGGCCTGCCATCCGCTCCAGCAGGGTGGCACGGGGCACTTCCAGCAGCACCACCGCATCCAGGTGGATTCCCAACTGCCCCAGAACCTGCCCGAAGGCTTCCGCCTGGGGAATGGTGCGGGGGAACCCGTCAAACACGAACCCCTTCCGACAGTCGGGAAGGGCAACCCGTTCGCGGACGATGCCGATGACGACCTCGTCCGGAACCAACTCGCCGCGATCCATGTAGACCTTGGCCTGCCGGCCGAGAGCGGTCTCATCCTTGATCGCTGCGCGCAAAATGTCGCCGGTGGCGACATGCGGAATCCGGTGCTTGGTCACCAGAAGTTCCGCCTGAGTTCCCTTCCCGCTGCCCTGTGGCCCAACCAGTATGATGTGCACGCGCGTGCACCTCCAGGCCTGCCGCGCCGGTACGCGGCTATTTCATAAAGCCCTGGTAGTGCCGCATCATCATTTGTGCTTCGATCTGTTTCATCGTCTCCAGTGCGACGCCCACCACGATAAGCAACGAGGTGCCGCCGAACTGCCAGCTGGAAACTTTGCTAATGTAGGCGATGAGATACGGCAGCATGGCGATGAACGCCAGGAACAAGGCCCCGGGGAAGGTCAGCCGGGTGATGACCCGCGACAGGTAGTCGGTGGTCGGCCGGCCGGGCCGGAAGCCGGGGATGAAGCCGCCATACTTCTTGATGTTGTCCGAGATCTCGGACGGGTTGTAGGTGATGGCCGTGTAGAAGAAGGTGAAGAACAGGATCAGGAGCGGATAAGCTACCAGATAGAAGAGTGACGAGAAGCCGAAGTACCGGTTCACCCAGAGGGCCCAGCCGGCGGCGGGGTTGAACTGGGCCACGGTCGCCGGCATGGCCAGGATGGACGAGGCGAAGATGATGGGCATGACACCCGCCTGGTTAACTTTGATCGGCAGGTGCGTGCTCTGCCCCCCGTAGACCTTGCGGCCCACGACGCGCTTCGCATACTGGACCGGCAGCCGCCGCTCGCCCTCGGTGATCAGCACCACCAGGCCGATGACCGCAACGACCACCACGGCCACGATGATGAAGACGAAGAACGACAGGGTACCGGCGGTCAGGTACTTGTAGGCCTCGCCCAGGTAACTCGGGTAGCGGGCCACGATGCCGAAGAAGATCAGCAGCGAGATGCCGTTGCCGATGCCCCGGTCCGTGATCATCTCACCCAGCCACATCACGAAGATGGTGCCCGAGGTGAGCGTGAGGGCGATGAGCAGGACGGACCAGACGCTGTAGTCGTAGATGTAGCCGCGCAAACCGACAGAGGTGCCGACGGCCTGAATGAGAGCCAGGGCTACCGTGCTGTAGCGGGTGTACTGGGTCATCTTGCGGCGACCCTCTTCACCCTCCTTGGCCAGCTTCTCCAGGGCGGGGAAGACGACGGTCAGCAGCTGGATGATGATGGACGCGTTGATGTAGGGCATGATGCCCATGGCAACCACGGTGAAGTTCTTCAGAGCGCCGCCGGAGATCAGGTCCAGGAAGCCAAACAGCGTGCCGCCGCTGATCAGCTGGGAAATGGCGGCACGGTCGACGCCGGGCACGGGGATGTGCGCCGCGAGCCGGAAGACAACCAGCATGGCCAGGGTGAACAGGATACGCCGACGCAGGTCGGGGATGCGAAAGGCACCCCTGAGGGTCTCCAGCACCTAAATCACCTCAGCTTTGCCGCCGGCCGCCTCAATCTTCTCCCGTGCTGACTGGGTGAAGGCCTGGGCGCGGACCGTCAGCTTCTTGGTCAGCTCGCCTCCGCCAAGAATCTTGACCCCGTCCTTGGCCCGCTTGGCGACGCGCTCGCCGTAGAGCGTCTCAGGGGTCACTTCGGTGCCGTCCTCGAAGCGGTTGAGCGCTTCCAGGTTCACCGTGGCGAATTCCTTCCGAAAGATGTTGGTGAAGCCGCGCTTGGGGAGGCGGCGATACAGGGGCATCTGGCCGCCCTCGAAGCCCGGACGCACGCCACCGCCGGCGCGGGCGTTCTGTCCCTTGTGGCCCTTGCCCGAGGTCTTGCCGAGGCCGGAGCCGATGCCGCGGCCGACGCGCCGCGCTTCGCGGCGTGAGCCGGGAGCGGGGCTCAATTCGTGCAACTTCATTCTTCCGTAACCTCCAGGAGGTGGTTGATCCTATCGATCATGCCACGAATCTGGGGCGTGTCCGCATGTACGGCGCTGTCGCCGATGCGGCGCAGGCCCAGGGCGTTGGCGATCCGTTCCTGCTTGGGGGGGCGGGCGATGAAGCTCTTGACCAGCTTAACCCGAACCTTCTTGGTCTCTGCCATGAAAGTGCACCCCCTAACCCAGGATCTGTTCGACGGTCTTGCCCCGCAGGCGCGCGACGTCTTCGGCGTTTCTCAGCTGCTTGAGACCCGCCATGGTGGCGTAGACCTGGTTGCCGGGGTTGTTGCTCCCCACCGACTTGGTCAGCACATCGCGAATGCCGGCCAGTTCCAGAACGGCGCGAACGGCGCCGCCGGCGATCACGCCGGTACCTTCGGAGGCCGGCTTCAGCAAGACCTCACCGGCGCCGAACTGTCCGAGAGTGGTGTGGGGAATGGTCGTGCCGACGCGCGGCACGGTGATCAGGTTCTTCTTGGCATCCTCGATGCCCTTGCGGATGGCTTCCGGAATCTCGGCCGCCTTGCCGCTGCCGGCGCCCACGCGGCCCTCGCTGTCGCCGACCACCACCAGAGCCGCGAAGCTCATGCGGCGGCCGCCCTTGACGGTCTTGGCCACGCGGTTGATGTTGACGACCTTCTCCTTGAATTCATCCTGGGGCCTGTTTGCGTCAAAACGCGCCACGGTCTCCCTCCTTCACTAGAACTTCAGTCCAGCCTCGCGGGCGGCCTCGGCCAGAGCCGCAACGCGGCCGTGGTAGAGGTAGCCCCCGCGGTCAAAGACCACCTGGTCGACGCCCTTCTCCAGGGCGCGCCTGGCGATGGCCCGGCCGACCGCCTTGGCGGCCTCGGCGTTGCCGCCGCTCTTCAGCTGGCCCTTCAGTTCAGAATCGAGGGAACTGGCGGCTGCCAGGGTGTTGCCGGTCTCATCCACGACGATCTGCGCGTAGATGTGGCCGTTGCTGCGGAAGACGCTGAGACGCGGCCGGGCCGTGGTTCCCATCACCTTCCGACGAACGCGGTCGTGGCGCACCTGGCGGGCCTGGTTCTTATCCTGCTTGGTCAGCATGGAATTTCACTCCCTTTGCCAAGGTGCCTTACTTCTTGCCGGTCTTGCCGACCTTGCGGCGGACCTTCTCGCCGGCGTAACGGATGCCCTTGCCCAGATAGGGCTCAGGCGGCCGCACGTCGCGAATGTTCGCCGTCAAGGCGCCAACCGCTTCCTTGTCGATCCCCTTGACGATGACCGCCGCGGGGTTCGGCACCTCGATATCAATCCCGGTCGGCGGATCGATCTCCACCGGATGAGAGAAGCCGACGGTGAGGACCAGCTTCCTGCCGGACTTGGAGGCGCGGTAGCCGGTGCCGACCAGCTCCAGGTTCTTGCTATAACCCTTCGTCACACCCTCCACCATGTTGGCGATGAGGGTGCGGGTCAGGCCGTGCATGGCGCGGTGCTGCCGCTCGTCGCTGGGGCGAGAGACGGTGACCGTGTTGCCCTCCATCTGGATAATCATATCTCTGCTCAGTTCACGGCTGAGTTCACCCTTGGGGCCCTTGACGGAAACGTGGTTTCCGTCCAGCTTGACCTCAACGCCCGCCGGAAGAGCAATGGGCTGCTTACCTACTCGCGACACATGGACACCTCCCTCAAGATGCAGCTGGCAGGTGGACTACCAAATGTAGGCGAGAACCTCGCCGCCGACGCCCTCGGTCCGGGCCTGCTTGTCGGTGAGAATCCCCTTGCTGGTGGACAGCACGGCGACGCCCAGACCGCCCAGGACCTTGGGAATTTCGTCCTTGCCTGCGTAAACCCGGAGGCCGGGCTTGCTGATGCGCTTGAGACCGGTGATGACCTTGCTCTTGCCCGGGCCGTACTTCAGGTACACCCGGATGACGCCCTGGAGACTGTTCTCCACCCACTCGTAGTCACGGATGTAACCTTCATCCTTAAGAATCTGAACAATCGCCTTCTTGATCTTGGACCCCGGGATCTCCACGCGGTCGTGGTTAGCGCCGTGCGCATTGCGAATCCGGGTGAGAAGATCAGCGATCGGATCGGATACGATCACTCGGGTACCTCCTTCCCAAAGGAACGCCGGCCCTTACCAGCTGGCCTTCGTGACCCCCGGAATTTCGCCCAGGTGGGCACGCTCACGGAAGCACATGCGGCACATGCCAAACCTGCGCATGTAGGCGTGGGGACGCCCGCAGATCTTGCAGCGGTTGTAACGGCGAACCGAGAACTTGGGAGCCGCGTTCGCCTTGTTGATCAGGGACTTCTTCGCCACGTGACGTCCTCCTTTATGCTTCCTTGAAGGGCATGCCCATGAGCTTGAGCAGTTCCTTGGCTTCTTCGTCGGTCTTGGCGGACGTCACGATGATGACGTCCATGCCGCGGACCTTTTCAACCTTGTCGTAATCGATTTCAGGGAAGATGAGCTGTTCCTTCAGGCCCAGGGCGTAGTTGCCGCGGCCATCGAAGGACTTGGGCGAAATGCCCCGGAAGTCGCGCACGCGGGGCAAGGCCATATTGACCAGCCGGTCGTAGAAGTCATACATGCGCTCGCCGCGCAGCGTGACCTTGGCGCCGATGTTCATGCCGCCCCGGAGCTTGAAGTTGGCGATGGACTTCTTGGCCTTGGTGACCACGGGCTTCTGGCCGGTGATGGTCGCCAGGTCGGCCACGGCTGCGTCCATGGCCTTGGCGTTCTGGATGGCATCCCCCACGCCCATGTTGACCACGATCTTTTCGAGCCTGGGGATCTGCATCACGTTCTTATAGCCAAAGCGCTTCTGCAAGGCCGGAGCCACTTCGTTCAGATACTTTTCCTTCGTTCGCGCCACGATCGCACCTCCTTTAACCGAGCGTCTCGCCGCAATTGAGGCACTTGCGAACGCCCTGGCCGGTCTCCAGGATGGTGTGCCCCGTGCGGCTGGGGGTGTTGCAGCGCGGGCAGACGAGCATCACGTTGGAGGCGTGAATCAGGGCCTCCTGCTCAATGATGCCGCCCTGCATGGTCTTCTGGTTGGGCTTCTGGTGCTTCTTTACCAGGTTGATGCCCTCAACCATGACCCGGTTCTTGTCCGGGACAACCCGCAGGACCTTGCCGCGCTTGCCCTTATCCTTACCAGCGAGAACCAGTACGGTGTCGCCCTTCTTGACATGCAGCTTGGACTGGCTCACAACGGACCTCCTTTCTGCCCTTAGAGCACCTCGGGCGCTAAGGAGATGATCTTCATGAATTCTTTCTCGCGCAGTTCACGGGCGACGGGTCCGAAGATGCGGGTGCCCTTCGGCTCCTTGTCGTCCTTGAGAATGACGGCCGCGTTTTCGTCGAACTTGATGTAGGAGCCGTCCTCGCGGCGCAGTCCCTTCCTGGTCCGAACGATGACAGCCTTGACTACGTCGCCCTTCTTGACGACGCCGCCCGGGTGGGCTTCCTTGACGGAGGCGGTGATCACATCACCAATGTTGCCATAGCGTCGGAAGCTGCCACCCATGACCTGAATGCACATCAGTTCTTTGGCGCCGGTGTTGTCGGCGACGACCAGGCGAGTTTGAGCCTGGATCATGGTAGGTGTCCCTCCCTGCTACTTGGCCTTTTCGATGATCTCGATCACGCGCCAGCGCTTATCCCTGGACAGCGGCCGGGTCTCCATGATGCGGACGCGATCTCCCTCGTGGGCCTCGCCCTGCTCGCTGTGCGCCTTGTACCGCTCCGTCCTCTTCTGACGCTTGCCGTACAGAGGGTGCTCAACGAGAGTCTCAACGGCGACAACCACAGTCTTCTCCATCTTGTCGCTGACGACGGTGCCAACGCGGGTCTTGCGAAGATTCCGTTCCATCTGCCTCGTGTGCCTCCTTCCCTAGGCCTGCTTGAGCTTCCGCTCACGCAGGACGGTCTGCACCCGGGCGATGGAGCGCCGGACGTCGCGGATGCGCGCCGGGTTCTCCAGCTGACCGGTAGCGTGCTGAAAGCGGAGCTTGAAGAGTTCATCCTTGAGCGAGTCCAGCTTGGAGGTGAGCTCGTCGACGGAAAGCTCGTGTGCTTCCTTAGCCTTCATGCGCCTCACCCTCCATTTCCTCACGGCTCACAAACTTCGTCTTGACGGGGAGCTTGTGGGCGGCCAACCGCATGGCCTCGCGCGCGACGTCCTCGGGGACGCCGGCGATCTCAAAGAGGACGCGGCCGGGCCGAACCACCGCCACCCAGTATTCCGGGGCGCCCTTGCCGGAGCCCATGCGGGTCTCGGCGGGCTTCTTGGTGATGGGCTTATCGGGGAAGATCTTGATCCAGACCTTGCCGCCGCGCTTGATATAGCGGGTCATGGCCACACGGGCGGCCTCGATCTGCCGGTCGGTGATCCAGGCGGGCTCCAGGGACTGGAGGCCAAACTCACCGAAGGTGATCGCGTTGCCGCGGTAGGCATAGCCCCGCATGCGGCCCTTCTGGATCCGGCGATGCTTAACGCGCTTGGGCATCAACATGGGTTGCTTATGCCTCCTCTACGGCGCCCTCATCCGACGGCGCCTCTGTCTCGACAGGCTCTAGAGGGGCGGCCTGCTTGGGGCGCGGGCCACCGATGGGGCCGGGACGGCCCTCCGGGGGCCGGGGACCGCGACGGTCGCCCTGACCGCCCGGCCGGGGGCCGGAGCCGGGGCCACGACGGTCGCCACCGCGGCGGTCACCACGGTCGGGCCGCTCGCGCCGCTCGGGCGCCTGCCCGGGGATTACCTCGCCGCGGTAGACCCAGACCTTGACGCCGATCTTGCCGTAGGTCGTATTGGCCTCAGCCGTGCCGTAGTCGATGTCGGCGCGCAGGGTGTGCAGCGGCACAGTGCCTTCCCAATCCCGCTCGCGACGGGCGATCTCGGCGCCACCCAGGCGGCCGGAGACGACCAGGCGGATGCCGCGGGCGCCGAGCCGCATGGCCCGGGTCACTGACTGCTTCATGGCGCGGCGGAAGGAGATCCGGCGCTCCAACTGCTGGGCAATGTTCTCAGCCACCAGGGTGGCGTCCAGCTCCGGCATCTTGACTTCAATGATGTTGATGGCAGCCTGTTTGCCGCTGAAGGCCTCCAGCTCCTTGCGGAGGTCCTCGACGCCGGCTCCGCCCTTGCCGATGACCATGCCCGGCTTGGCGACGTGCAGGGTGACGCGGATCCGACCGGTAGCGCGCTCGATTTCGACGCGCGAGAGGCCGGCGTTATACAGCTTCTTCTTCAGGAGGCGGCGCAGCTTGACGTCCTCGTGCAGCAGGTCCACAAACTCCTGCTTCTTGGCGTACCAGCGAGCGTCCCAGTCCCGGATAATGCCGATTCGAAGGCCCTTGGGGTGGACTTTCTGGCCCATTACTTGTCCTCCTTCTCGCGCACCACGACGGTGATGTGGCTGGTACGCTTCAAGATGGGGAAGGCCTGGCCGCGCTGGTGCGGGTGGAACCGCTTCAGCGTCGGGCCCTGGTCCACGTAGGCTTCGGCCACGTAGAGCGTGTCGCGGTTCAGCTCCAGGTTGTGTTCGGCGTTGGCGGTGGCGGACTTGACGACCTTCTCAATCACCTTGGAGGCGCGCTTGGGGATGAACCGAAGAAGGGAGAGGGCCTCGCCCACGCTCTTGCCCCGGATCTGATCGATCACGATCCGCGCCTTGCGGGGGGCAATGCGAATGTCACGTGCAGTAGCTTTGGCTTCCATGGTTCCTCCCCCTACTTCAGAGCGGTCGACCGCTCGGTGTGGCCGCCGTGACCCCGGTAGGTGCGGGTCGGTGCGAACTCACCCAGCTTGTGGCCGACCATCTCCTCCGAGATGTAGATGGGAACGTGCTTGCGGCCATCGTACACGGCGACCGTGTGCCCCACAAACTCAGGGCTGATGGTGCTGGCGCGCGCCCAGGTCTTGACGACCTTCTTCTCGTTCTTCTGGTTCATGTCGACGACCTTCTTGAGAAGGCTCTCGTCGATGTAAGGGCCCTTCTTAAGAGAACGGCTCAAAGAATCGCACACTCCTTCCAGACCGCAGGGATTCGTGCGGGGGCGCGCCTACTTGGAGCGGCGCTTGACGATATACTTGTTGGAAGCATTCTTGCGCTTCCGCGTCTTATGGCCCATGGTGGGCTTGCCCCAGGGGGTCACAGGAGTGCTGCGCCCAATCGGGGCCTTGCCCTCGCCGCCACCGTGCGGGTGGTCCACCGGGTTCATGACCGAACCGCGGACCGTGGGGCGGATGCCCAGCCAGCGGGTGCGGCCGGCCTTGCCGATGGTCACGTTTTCGTGCTCCACATTGCCCACCTGACCGATGGTCGCCCGGCAGCCGATCGGCACCCGGCGCTGTTCGGTGGAGGGGAGGCGCAGGAGGGCGAATCCGCCTTCCTTGGCCATGATCTGGGCGGAGGCGCCGGCGGTCCGAACCAGCTGCGCGCCGCGGCCGGGAACCAGTTCCACGTTGTGGACCACGGTACCGACCGGGATGTTCTGCAGCGGCAGGGCGTTGCCGGGCTTGATGTCGGCCTGCGGCCCGGACACCACGGTGTCGCCCACGGCCAGGCCCAGGGGAGCCAGGATGTAGCGCTTCTCACCGTCCGTGTAGTACAGCAGGGCGATGCGGGCGGTGCGGTTGGGATCGTACTCGATGGAGACGACCTTGCCCGGCACCCCGTCCTTCTCGCGCCTGAAGTCGATCACGCGGTAAAGGCGCTTGTGGCCGCCGCCCTGATGGCGGGTGGTGATGCGGCCATAGCTGTTGCGGCCGGCGTTTTTCTTGAGTCGCTCGACCAGAGACTTCTCAGGCCTCGTCCTGGTGACTTCCTCGAAGGTGGAGACGGTCATCTGGCGACGGCCGGCCGAAGTCGGCTTGAACTTCTTGATTCCCATCGCTCTTTAACCCCCCATCCCTTCGAATTCTTTGATGCGCTGGCCCTCGGCCAACTGGACGATAGCCTTCTTCCAATCCGGAAGCTGACCCACGAACTTGCCCATGCGGCGAATCTTGCCGTGGTTGCGCATGGTGTTGACGGAGACTACCTTGACCTTGAAGATCTGCTCCACGGCGTCCTTGATTTCTGTCTTATTGGCATCAAGGCGCACCCGGAAGGTGTACTTCCCGTCGGCCATGTGGCCCATGCTGCGTTCGGTAACGATCGGGGTCATGATGACGTCCCGGGGATTGCTCGCCATTACGCCAGCACCTCCTCAACCGCGAGAGCGGCGTCCTTGGACATGACCAGCTTGCCGCAGGCCAGGACCTCGTAGACGTTCAGGCTGCCGGCCTGGGAGGTGCCCACCTGGGGCAGGTTCCGTGCCGACTTGTAGACGGTGGCGTTCGGGCCGGACGTGACGATCAGCGTCTTGCCGTCCAGCTGCAGCTTGCCGAGAAGCTGCACCACCGACTTGGTCTTGGGCTCGTTGAAGGCGATCTGGTCCAGAATGACCAGGTCGCCCGCGGCCACCTTGGCCGACAGTGCCGACCGGAGTGCCGCGCGCCGCTTCTGGCGGGGCATCTCCAGGCGGAAGTCGCGGGGGTGCGGCCCAAAGACCACGCCGCCGTGACGCCACTGTGGCGACCGGGTGCTGCCCTGACGGGCCCGGCCGGTGCCCTTCTGGCGCCAGGGCTTGCGGCCGCCGCCGGCGACTTCGGCGCGGGTCTTGGTATCCGACGTGCCCTGGCGCTGGTTGGCCAGGTAACGGATCACGGCGTCGTGGAGGAGAGACTCGTTGACGTCGGCGCCGAAAACGGCGTCGTTCAGTTCCATCTCACCAACGGTCTGGCCCTCCATGTTGTAAACAGTCACCTTAGGCATGCTGTTTCCCTCCTAGCGGGCCTTGACCGAGTTCTTGATGGTGACGAGGGAGCCTTCCGCGCCGGGAACAGCGCCCTTGATGAGGATCAGGTTGCGATCGAGGTCCACCCGGGCGACGCGCAGGCCCTGAATGGTGACCCGCTCGCCGCCGAGTCGGCCGGGCAGCCGGCGGCCCTTGATGACCTTGCCGCCGCCGCCTGAAATGCGCATGCCCAGCGAACCAGGGCCGCGATGGTACTTGGAGCCGTGAGCCATGGGGCCGCGGTGGAAGTTCCAGCGCTTGATGCCGCCGGCGAAGCCCTTGCCGCGGGAAATGCCGCTCACGTCTACCAGCTCGCCGGCGCTGAACACGTCGGCCTTGATCTCGCTGCCGACCTCGAAGCCGTCCTGGCTCTCCAGCCGCAGCTCGCGCACCCACTTGCGGGCCGGAACCCCGGCCCGGGCGAAGTGGCCCTGAGCGGGCTTCGTCACATGCCGGGGCTTGATATCGCCAAAGGCCACCTGTAGGGCCTCATAGCCGTCGGACTCGGTGGTCTTCTTCTGTACCACGACACAGGGTCCGGCTTCCACGACAGTCACGGGAATCTGACGGCCCTTGTCGTCGAAGATCTGGGTCATACCCAACTTCTTGCCCAAAATAGCCTTCTTCAAGGCTTGACACCTCCTGCATTGCTTGAGCCTGCTCAGGCCCTAGGACCGGCCCGGCAGGCACAAGTTGCTGCTGCCTCACTCATTCTACCACGGGTCCGAGCGTTTCCCAAGGGGGCGTCAAAACGTGGTAGCTGCGCCAAGGCGCACCTGGTAGCGGCAGCCTAAAGCTTGATCTCGATGTCCACACCCGCCGGCAGGTCCAGCCGCATCAGGGCGTCCACCGTCTTGTTGCTGGGGTCCTCGATGTCGATCAGACGCTTGTGCGTCCGCTGCTCGAACTGTTCGCGGATGTCCTTCTCACCGTTGGGAGCGGTAAGAACGGTAAAGATCTGCTTCTCCGTGGGAAGCGGCACCGGGCCGGAAACTTCGGCGCCCGTGCGCTTGGCGGTCTCGACGATCTTCTCCGCCGACTGGTCGAGGAGCTTATGATCAAAGGCCCGCAGCCGGATGCGAATCTTCTGTCCTGGCATGGGGTCACCCTCCCTCATGTAGCAAGCGAGCCCCGCGGGGCGGTCCCCCGCGGCCCAATGACCGAGGCCGAGGCGCCCCGCGGGTCCGCTATCCGGTCAAACTACTCAGAGATGCTGGTGACGACACCAGCGCCCACGGTGCGGCCGCCCTCGCGGATGGCGAAGCGCAGGCCCTCTTCCATGG